>DAOUGF010000516.1:0-6487 GCA_034429295.1 Chloroflexaceae bacterium | reverse complement strand
TTCTCTTTCGCGTCTTCTCTTTCGTGTGTTCGCGCCTTCGCTTTCGCGTTTTAAGCGCTGCGCGCCACTTCGTAACGCGGCGCAAGCTTAGGCGCTGCGCGCCGTCTTGCGACCCGTGTCTATCGCGATCCAAAACCCTCACCACCGCACCGTCACCGGCGTGCCGAGCGGCGCCCAACTGTAGAGCCAGGCAGCCGCGTTGAGGGGCAGGTTCACGCAGCCGTGGCTGCGGCGCACCCCGGTGCCGAACTGGTTGTGCCAGTAGGTGCCGTGGAGCGCCACGCCGCCCACGATGTACATAGCGTGGGGTACGTCGGGCACATTCCAGCACTCACCGCCCGCGCAGCCCCGCATCGTCTGCGAGCGAACTTTGTGGTAGATGGCGAAGCGGCCCACCGGCGTGTTGAAGCCGTCGCGGCCAGTGGAGACCGGCGCGTCGAAGACGATCGTGTCGCCCTCCAGGGCGTAGAGCCACTGGTCGCTCAGATCCACGATGATCGACTTGCCGCCCGAGCCGGTGGCCACGGGCGCGGCCGGCGCCGCGGTGGGCTTCGGCTGAGGCTGCGGCGCTGCCGTCGGCGCTGCGGCAGCTGGCGCGGCCGACGCCGCGGTGAGCGCAGGGGGCGCCTGAGTCGGGGGTGGGGCCATGGTGGGCGGCGGAGCCACAGGCTCAGGCAGCGGCTGGCCGCTGGTGTCCACCACCAGAGCCCCGGCCGGGTCCACCGGCGCTGTGGGCAGGCCCCGCAGCAAGGCCAGGTCGCGGCCGAGCGCGCCGATCTGCACGGCCGAGGCTGGATCGGCGCCGGCGTAGTACTCCAGCCGCGCCCGCTCGAAGTACTGCACCTCGGCCATCTGCGCGCCCACATACTCCCAGGCCGGCGCGCTCAGCGGCAGCCCGAACACGTCGAGGCCACCGTTCGCCTCCCAGAAACTCAGGAAGGGCCCTGCCACCGTGTAGCCCGTCTCCCCGAATAGCCTGGCGCCGGGCTGCTCAGCCTCGTGCGCGACGGGCGGCGGGAAGCTGCGCCACAGCGCCTCCGCGTACTCGGCGCCCAGACGGCCCCGCAGCACCGCGCCGCCGTACTCGGGGTGCAGCTCCAGCCGGCCGCGCTCGAAGTACTGCACCGTCAACCCGCCCTCCACGAGCGGCTCGGTGATCGGCGCGCCCAGGGTGAGCGGGCCGTTGGAAGCCCGCCAGTGGCCGAGAAAGCCGTGCTCGTTCGTCAGGCGGTGGCCCGTGGCGGCGAAGAAGAGCGCCTCGCCTTGGGCGACGCTGCGGTTGGGCGCCACCCAGAAGCCCGCCGCTATCCCGAGCAGCAGGCTGGCCAGACAGGCCTGGAGGAAACGCCGAGAGGGCCGGAGGCTCATGGCTCGCTCCTGCAGCATCCACAGCATAACAATGCGGAGAGGGTTCTCTCCGCATTATAGCCTCAGCTTACAGGTTGTCAAGGGTTCTCAGGCTATCTACGCGCCTGCAACGGCATGATCTTCCTGAACCGGCTTGACAGTTAGTTGCTCATCCGCCGGAGCCGCGGCCGGGATGTACTGCTCGGCGCGGCCGAGGGCGGTAAAGGAGAAGGCGAGCGGGATCAGGAAGGTGATGACGCCGATCGCGCCGTAGATGAGCGCCACGCTGCCGGTGCGCTCGATCAGCCAGCCACCAGCGAGGGCGCCGAGCAGGTTCGCCGACCAGGCGATCACCATCGCCACACTCATCACCCGGCCGAGCATGTGGCTCGGCACGATCGCCTGCCGCAAGCTCCCCGTGTTGATGTTGAACATGATCCCCAGGCCCATAAATAGCGCCCAGAGCCCCACGCCCAACCAGTACCAGGGCGTGAGCGCCAGAGCGATGGTCAGCAGCCCAGAGAGCATCAGCGCCCCCAACGCCACCTTGCTGAAGCCGAAGCGGTTCCGCAGCATGCCCGCAGCCAGCGACATCACCACCACGCCTGCGCTCCCCGCCGAGTAAAAGAGGCCCACTTGGGACTCGCTCGCCCCGTAGCGCTCGCTCACGAAGAGCACCAGCTGCGCGTGGACCGTGGTGCCCACCAGGTTCACCAGGCACATCATCAGCGAGATGTTCCGCAACACCGGGTGCTGCCACACATAGCGCAATCCCTCGCCGATATCAGCCAGGATGCTCCCTGAGCGAGGCGGCGCGGCGGCGTTGAAGCGACGGCGGATCGCACTAAGCAGCGCGGCCGAGATGGCGAAAGTGACCACATTGATCAGCAGCAGGTCCTCCACGGGGATCAACGCCACCAGCAGACCGCCCAGCAAGGGGCCCACTACCATCGCCGCCGAGTAGCTGGCCTGGATGCGCCCGTTCGCCGTCACCAGATCGTTGTTCGGCACCAGGCTCGGGATGGCCGCAAACTCCGCCGCCTGGAAGAAGACCGTCAGCAGGCCCATGGCGAAGACCACCACGTACACCCACCAGATCGGGATCGGCCCAAAAAGAGCCACGAGCGGGATCGAGCCGATGAAGAGCATCTGCAGCAGATCGACGGCGATCATCAGCCGCTTGCGATCCACCCGATCCACCCAGGCACCAATGAACAGCCCGAAGAACAGGTTTGGCAGCATCCCAAGGGCCAGGGTGAGACCCAGATTCAGCGCCGAGCCGGTGAGCTTATAGACGAGCAGCGGCAGCGCGAAGGTGGTGACCGAGGTGCCGAGGTTCGAGATCGTCTGCCCGGCCCAGAACTTCCAGAAGTCGGCGCTGAGGCGCTGCGGGGCCGCCGTGGTCATGGCTTAGGCTCCTCTCCGCCCGTGGGCGGTGCAATCACGGGGTAGATTCCAATGAGAACCTCGTAGAGCTGGGCGTCGGGGTCGTCGGGTGCGGCCTGCTGCGCGGCGAACTCCAACTCCAGATCCTTCATGCGCCGCTCAAACGCCACCCGCTGCTCACGGGTGAGCCGCAGCCACAGCCTGCCGAGGTTCAGGCCGCCCTCGCCGTCGTCGGGGGAGGGCGGGTGGGGCGACAGCAGCCCGGCGCTGATGCTCTTCAGGATCTCGGCGCGGGCGTGATCGAGCACAAACGAGAGAAACACCTCGATGCCCGTCGCCTCGTCTGGCTCAGGGTTGAAGAGGGCCCGGTCGACCGAGATGCGGTAGGCCGCGGCCTCGTACTGCTTCTCGATGATGCCTGAGACCACGCGGGTGGAGCGCACCCGGATCAGCCCGTGCTCCTCCAGCAGCCCGAGATGGTAGTAGAGCCCCTTGAGCGGCGTATCGAGCTGCCGCGCCAACTCCTTGGCCGTGGCCGGAGAGCGCCGTAACGCCGCCAGGATGCGCAGCCGCAGCGGATCGGCCACGATCTTCAGCGTCTCCACCGTGTTGATGATCTGGATGTCGTCCGGCCAGAAGTTGGCCTTCTGATGTTCGTCAGGCATACGAACTCTTATGGTCATCCTAAATAATTTGGATGTCAGTATAAATACCGATAGAGCTATTGTCAAGGGGCGACCGCACCTGTGGTAGCATGGGCAGCTGGAATGAGCGAGACGAAAGGATAGTGAGCAATGCAGGAGCTGAACCTCGAATTGGTGGAATTGCGGGAGCGCTACGCGCTCATCCGGGGGCATCTTTGACCTGGCCGGCAAACAGGCGCAGATCGCCGAGCTCGAGGAGCGCGCGGCCGACCCCGAGCTCTGGAACGACCCCCGCGAGGCCCAAGGGGTGATGCAGCGGCTCACCAGGCTCAAGGCCGAGGTTGAGCAGTGGACATCGCTGGAGAGCCGGCTGGAGAGCCTCGCCGAGCTGATCGAGCTCGCCCAAGCCGAGGACGACACCTCGCTGCGGGACGAGATCGCCGCCGAGCTCAAGGCCGCCGGCCGCGACCTTGAGCAGCTGGAGCTAGGTCTCTTGCTCAGCGGTCGCTACGACGAGGGCGACACCTTCATCTCCATCCAGGCCGGCATGGGCGGCACCGACGCCCAGGATTGGGCCGAGATGCTGCTGCGCATGTACACCCGCTGGGCCGAGCGCCGCGGCTATCAGGTGCAGCTCATCGACCGGAGCGAGGGCGATGAGGCCGGCATCAAGAGCGCTACTCTGGAGGTGCGCGGCCCCTACGCCTACGGCTACGCCAGGGCCGAGACGGGCGTGCACCGCCTGATCCGGCTCTCGCCCTTCAACGCCGCCCACACCAGGCAGACCTCCTTCGCCCGGGTGGAGGTGATGCCCGAGGTGGACGACGCGCCCGAGGTCGTGATCAAGCCGGAGGAGATCCGCGTGGATGTCTTCCGCTCCGGCGGCCACGGCGGCCAGGGCGTGAACACCACCGACTCGGCGGTGCGGATCACTCACCTCCCCACGGGGATCGTGGTGACCTGCCAGAACGAGCGCTCGCAGCTCCAGAACCGCGAGACGGCCATGCGGGTGCTGCGAGGGCGCCTGCTGGAGCGGGAGTTGCAGAAGCAGGCCGAGGAGCGCGCCCGCCTGCGGGGCGAGTTTCGCGAGGCGGCCTTCGGCAGCCAGATGCGCACCTACTATCTGCACCCCTCCACCCTGGTGAAGGATCACCGCACCGACTACGAGACGAGTAACGTGCAGGCGGTGCTCGACGGCCAGATCGACCCCTTCATCGAGGCCTACCTGCGCTGGAGCGTGAGCGATAGATCCGAGTGACTATCGCTCTCACCTCCGGCCAATCTCTACTGTTGGAAGAAAGGGGACCAGTGGAGACGAAGTTCACCCCCTGGCGGCATGCCTACATCACGCGGGGCGAGAGCGCCGCGGAGGGCGGCTGCGTCTTCTGCGCGATCGGCGCCGCCGCGCCCGATCACGACGCGGAGAATCTGCTGCTCTTCCGCGGCGAGCGCTGCTTCGTGGTGCTGAACCGCTTCCCCTACAACACCGCCCACCTGATGGTCGTGCCCTTTGCCCACACCGCCGACCTGCCAGGGCTCGACGAGGCGACGGCCAACGAGCTGTTCGCGCTGACGCGCCGCAGCGTGGCGCTGCTCACAACGGCCTACCAGCCCCACGGCTTCAACATGGGCATGAACCTCGGGCGCACCGCGGGGGCCGGCATCGCCGAACACCTGCACATGCACGTCGTGCCCCGCTGGCAGGGCGACACGAATTTCATGCCGGTGGTCGGGGGCACCAAGCTGATCCCCGAGGATCTCGCGACGACCTACGAGCGCCTGCGCCCGCTCTTTGAGGAGAGGTAGCCTGCGTTGTGCTGCTTTGTAAGGCTGGCACGGGCTACAAAGTCGCCCCCCCAAGTCTCAAGCGTGGGGGGGCGGCTGGATATGCCGGTCTTCAGCGGTACAGCTGCAGGCTACGTCAGCGATACATCGATCAGCTCGATCAGGCGCTCGACCTCGAAGGGCTTCTGGAGGATCACCGCGCCTTCGGCCTCAAGATCGGCGAACCAGGGCTTGCGGTTGAGCGCCGTCATAATGATGATCGGGATGCCGTCGTCCTGCAGCCGCTCCTTGAGCCGCTGAAAGACCTCAACCCCATCCATGTTCGGCATCATAATATCGCTGATCACCAGGTTGGGCGAGAGGTTCTCCAGCATGCGCAGGCCCTCCTGCCCATCCGGCGCCAGGACAACGTCGTAGCCGGCCCTGCGCAGCGCAAACTCCAGCACTGTCTGCAGCGCCAGATCGTCGTCCATGATGAAGATCGTGCCCTTCGACATTAGCTCACCCTCCCGCGCGGCTGCTCCGCACGGCGCTGGAAGCGTTGGAATGGTCGCGGCCGGAACGAGCGCCATTTTACCATAATCCTGCAACCCTTGAACAAATGCCAGGATCACTTATGACCACAGTACCGGGGCCGGTGGCTCAGTACCCATTTGTGCACTGGGAAGAGGTGCGCTTCCGCGACCTCGACGCCCTCGGCCATGTGAACAACGCCGTCTACGCCAGCTATCTGGAGTCGGCGCGGATCGCCTACTATCAGCAGCTCACGGGGCAGCCGCTGGAGCAGCTCGGCCTGATCCTCGGCGAGCTGACGCTGCGCTATCGCGCGCCGGCCTTCTTCGGCGACCGGCTGGCGATCGGTGTGCGGATCGCCTCGATCGGCACAAAGAGCTTCGTGATGGAGTACGCGATCGGGCGGGCCAGCGACGACGCGCTCATCGCCACAGCCAGCACCGTGCTGGTCGCCTACGACTATAAACGCGGCGTGAGCGTGCCGGTGCCCGAGGTAGTGCGGCAGGTGTTGAAAGAGGCGAGAGGGTGAAGAGCGGCACACGAATCCGTCGCACTGCTTCGGGAGCTTAGCACAGCGGCGATGGGAGGCAGCTCTGGCGCGCGAGTTCGCGAGCCTACGGGCTGAGGGCCACCACAAAGCTAGCCTCGCCGAAGGGCTGATCCTTGAGGCGAACGAGCAACGAGGTGGCGCTGCGGCTGAGGGGGCGGTTCACCACGGCGATGCCTCGCTCCTGAGCGCCCGGCGCCACGCGCACCGCCTGCGGGTCGGAGGCACTATCGTCGATCCGGTACTCGTTGCCAAGCCCATCGCT
>DAOUGF010000515.1:0-2107 GCA_034429295.1 Chloroflexaceae bacterium | reverse complement strand
TTGCGCGTGCTGCTGCCGCCCCAAGCTCGCGAAGTCCGTGCCGTCACCCTCAACGGGCGGCCCGTCCCCCTCCAGCTGGAGACGCTCGGGACGAGCCGCTACGTCGTGGTGAATACAACAGGCCCGATTGTAAACGTGCAGGTGATTGTGAAGTGAGAAGGTGGAGATGCGAGCAGTGATGCTCAGACGCTCACTGCTCGCTCTCCTGTCTACCTTCTTAGCTCCCGACCGAAGGGAGGGAAGCGAGCGCCATCGCCACCTCCTCCTCGGAGTACTCGAAATCCTTCAGCCTGCCGGCCTGGAAGTCGGTGTAGGCCTGCATATCGAAGTGCCCGTGGCCGCAGAGGTTGAAGAGGATGGTCTTGCTGACGCCCTCCTCCTTGCAGCGGAGCGCCTCGCGGATCGCGCCTGCCACGGCGTGGTTCGCCTCGGGCGCCGGGATGATGCCCTCCGTGCGGGCGAACTGGATGCCGGCGGCGAAGGTTTCCAGCTGCTGCAGCGCTATCGCCTCCAGATGGCCCAGCTGGTGCAGGTGGCTCACCAGCGGCGCCATGCCGTGGTAGCGCAGGCCGCCCGCGTGGATGCCCGAAGGCACGAAGCTGCTGCCGAGGGTATGCATCTTCACCAGCGGCGTCAGGCGGCCCGTATCGCCGAAGTCGTACGTGTAGCGGCCCTTGGTGAGCGAGGGGCAGGCGGCGGGCTCAACCGCCACCACCCGTACATCCCGCTCGCCTCGCAGCTTCGCCCCGATGAAGGGGAAGCTGATCCCGGCGAAGTTGCTGCCGCCGCCCGTGCAGCCCACGATGATGTCGGGGTAGTCGCCCGCCATCTCCAGCTGCGCCATGGCCTCCTGACCCACCACCGTCTGATGGAGCAGCACGTGGTTCAGCACGCTGCCCAAGGCGTACTTCGTATCGTCCCGCTGCGCTGCCTGCTCCACCGCCTCGCTGATCGCGATGCCCAGGCTGCCGGTGCTATCGGGGTGCTCGGCGAGGATCGCGCGGCCCGCGGCCGTCTCCGCGCTCGGGCTCGCCACCACGCGGGCGCCGTAGGCCTCCATCAGCGCGCGGCGATAGGGCTTCTGGTTGTAGCTCACCTTCACCATGTAGACCTCGACCTCCAGGCCGAAGAGCGCCCCGGCGAAGGCCAGCGAGGAGCCCCACTGCCCGGCCCCGGTCTCGGTCACGATCCGCTTCACGCCCTCCTGCTTGTTGTAGTAGGCCTGGGCCACGGCCGTGTTGGGCTTGTGGCTACCGGCGGGGCTAACGCCCTCGTACTTGTAGTAGATCTTGGCCGGCGTATCGAGCGCCTTCTCGAGGCGCCTGGCGCGGAAGAGCGGGGTGGGCCGCCACTGCCGGTAGATCGCCTGCACCTCCTCGGGGATCTCGATCGTGCGCTCGGTGCTCACCTCCTGGAGGATCAGCGCCATGGGGAAGAGCGGCGCGAGGTCGTCCGGGCCGATCGGCTGCCCCGTGCCGGGGTGCAGCACAGGCGGCGGGGGCGCCGGCAGGTCGGCCGCCACGTTGTACCACGTGGTGGGCATACGATCTTCTGTGAGCAGGTACTTGACGGTCTCCATCGGCGGTGCTCCTCCTCCACTACGATGTGCTATAACAAAAAACCCCTCGATCCAGCTGGATCGAGAGGCGAAAGCATCGCGGTGCCACTCTCGTTCGCGGGCTTGCGCTCAAGCGGCGCCGGCCTGCGCACTCAGGGGGTACTGTCGCTGCGCCACGTGCGCCCACGCTTCATACCCCTCGCCTTGATAACGGTGGCGGCTCCGGCGGCTACTACTTCCATTCTGGATTGTGGATTGCAGCGGCAATCCAAAATCTACAGTCCAGAATGGGTTCGCTCCGCGACTCCCAGGCCCATTCCACCGCGCCGTGCGCGCCGGCCTCGCACCATCCGCCGACTCGCTGGGCCGCCGTGCCCGGTGTACTCTTCCTGATCGCAGTCGTTCCCTCTGAAGTTGGCGCGAGTATAGCAGCTCGCCCCTACCGTGTCAACCGGCCCTGAGACCGAGGTTCCTCCCCTCGCTCCCCGCCCCTTTTCGCGCGCTTCTTTCGCGTCCTCTCTTTCGAAGGTTCGAACCTTCGTTTCGCGT
>DAOUGF010000514.1:0-4524 GCA_034429295.1 Chloroflexaceae bacterium | reverse complement strand
CCCCAGAACGGCATAAGTTCATCGCTCCTGAATCGCTATGACTGCTGCAAACCGGTCGATCATAGCGCGAGGCCGCGCCGGCGGCATCAGCCGTTCGACCTGCCGCGGGGATGCCGTTGCGCCCGCGTCGCGATGGCGGTAACCTGTAGCGAGCGATGGCTGAAGTGGGGCGCCCCACGGCCCGAGCGCCGGGGAGGCGCCCGAAGGCGAGTAACTATGAGCTGGTTTTACGCGGAGGATATCATCGCCTGGCTGGAGCTCGACCCGAACCGCACCTATGTGGCCGTGGCCGAGCTGTGCGAACGCCTGGGCCTGAACGTCCCCCGCGAGGAGCGGCGGGTGAAGGCCCACGGGCTGCTCGGCGAGCACGCGCGGCGCCTGGAGGTGGAGACCGACGACGGCGACGCGCTGGTGCGGCTCTGCCTGCGGGTGGAGCTGGTGCCGCTCTGGCTGACCACGGTGGACCCAGGCGAAGTGACCAACGAGGAGGCGCGGGCGCGCCTGCAGCTTTTCCAGCGCGAGGCGGCCTCGGTGCTCTGGCAGGCCTTCCGGCCCCAAGGCTTCGACAGCGGCGACGTGCTGGTGCCGCCGCGCCCGCAGCAGGATCACGCGGAGCAGGCCTACGTGGGCGCGATGGCGGTGGCTGCGATGGCCCGCCAGCAGCTCATGATCGAGCGGCAGCTCAACGCGCCTCTTGATGATGATGGCCCGGGCGCGGACCCCTGGGCGGCCAGGGCCGCTGCGGTGGAGGACAGCGCGGCGGGGCGGCTGGCCCAGACTGTGCCTAAGGTAGCGCGAACCCTTGGCGAGCGCACGCGCCGCAACGAGTACTGGGGCGCGCTCAGCGGCCTCTACCGCAACTTTGGTATCGCCTCCTACCGGCGCATGCCGGCCGGGAGGCTGTATGAGGCGTTGGAGTGGCTGGAGCGCTGGTACGGCGATATGATGGGCGAGCCCGAGCCGCCGCCGGATATTTGAAGTGAGAAGGTGGAATCCGGGCGGCTTCGCTGCCCCTCCTCCTTTCTCACTGCTCCCTCCTCAGGGGCGCTGCGCGTAGCGGTACTGGAGGCCTGGCATGGTGCTGTAGGCGGCGTCGCTCTGGCCTTGGGTGTCAATGAATTGGGCGAAGCAGTCGATGCGATTGCGGCCGACGCGGGCGCAGCCGGGCGCCAAGGTGAGGGTGCGGCCATCGGCTTGCACCCAAGGCAGAAGCCAGGTGCCGGTGTAGGTGATGGTGTAGAGGCGCCCGTCGCGCCCGCGAACGAAGAGATCGAGCAGGTTGCGGCCGGAGCCCACCGCGCTCAGGGCCGAGCTGCCCTGGAAACTAGCGATGCCACTGAGGCTCTGCCAGCCCACCCAACGGCTGCCGGCGGCTTCGTCGTAGTAGAGTTGCATCACCGCGCCGTTGGCGCCGAGGGCGAAGCAGTCGATCACGCCTACATCGCGGGAGGTGCAGGCTGGCGCGGAGAAGAGCTGCGCGCCGTTGCCGATGGCTTCCCACTGGGGCGGCGACCAGTCGGGGAGGCCGGGTTGCCAGTACCTGTGGATGATCGTGCCATTGCTGTTGCGCACGAAGAGGCTGAGGCGGCCACGCCCCCAGGCCACGATCGCAGGGGCCGAGGTGGCGTCGCCGCCGAGGTCGTTGCGCTGCCAGCGCTGGCCGTCCCACCAGAATTGGGTCACGCCACCGTAGCCCTCGCGCAGCGCCACGCAGTTGATCGTATTTGGCTCGAGCGAGGTGCAGGAGGGCGCCGAGCGCAGCTGCATGCCCCGCAGCTCGCCCGGTGTGCTCCAGCCCGCCCAGCCCCCTGCGCCGTCGCGGTAGTTCTGCACCACCTCGCCGTTGGCGCCGCGGGCGAAGACGTCGATGCGACCGGTGCCCCAGGAAACGGCGGCGGGCGCCGAGGTGAGCGTGCCGCCGAGATCCTGCCAGGCCGTCCATCCGAGGGCCTGCTGATCGGCGGCGCCGAGGGTCTCGCCGGCAGGCGCTGCGTCCGCCGCTCCGGGCTCGATCAGGCCCATCAGCGAGGCGGCATCGGCCTCCGCGGGGGCGCTCGTTTGGCTCAGCGCGGGGTAGGCTTCGCCGGTGGGCGCCTCGGCGAGTGGGGCGGCGGCAGGCCGCAGCACGATGATCAGGGACAGGGCGAGAACGACCAGGGCCACGACGATCAGCAGGAGGGCCCCCGAGGGGTATGACCGGGCTGCCATATTGGCTCCTGGGGCAGGCGTTGTCGCCGGTTGGGCCGGGTTCAACGCGCGGCGGCCGGAGGGTGCAGGTTTGCGAACTGGATGCCATATAGTATAGTCGGCCGCGCAAGGGCGCTGGCCCGTTTCTTGTAGCAGGGACCGCGGATGGAACTACCGAACGAGCTGCGGCTCGCCCTTGAGCAAGAGCTACGTGGCACAGAGATCGCTCGTCTGGCCAACGACGCGGCTGCGCTCTCAGCGCGCTACCGCGAGCGTCGCGCCCCTGAGACGCTTACGCCTGCCCTGGCGGCGGCCTACGCCCTGGTGCGGATGCCGGCCAGCTACGCGGCCACGGCTGCGGCGCTCGGGGCGTTGGCCGAGCGGCTTCCCAACTTCGCGCCCGCCTCGCTGCTCGACGTCGGCTCCGGCACGGGCGCAGCCCTCTGGGCCGCCGCGAGCGTCTGGAAGAGTCTTGATAGGGCGACGCTGCTCGAGCGGGATCAGGCGATGGCAGCCTTGGGCCGCCGGCTTGCTGCCAAGGGCAGGCGCGCGCTTTTTGGCGCCGCCGAGTGGCGGCGGGCGGATCTGGCGGGCCCTTGGACGGCAGAGCCCCACGATCTGGTGACGGCCGTCTATGTCCTCGGCGAGCTATCGGATGGGCAGCGGGCCGAGTTGGTGCGCAGACTCTGGGAGCGAACGAGCATGGCGCTGGTGCTGATCGAGCCGGGCACACCTCAGGGTTGGGCGACGATCAGGGCGGCCCGCGAGCAGCTGCGGGCTGCGGGGGCCTGGCTGGTGGCGCCCTGCCCGCACCAGGGCCCCTGCCCGCTGCCCGCCGACGACTGGTGCCACTTCGCCCAGCGCATCAGTCGTAGCCGCGCCCACCGGGCAGCCAAGGGCGCGGCCCTCGGCTACGAAGACGAGAAGTACAGCTATGTCGCTGCGGCCAAGATGCCGGGCGAGCCCATCCAGGCGCGGGTGCTGCGCCATCCGCTCGTGCGGCCGGGGCGCGTGGAGCTGGCCCTCTGCGCCGATGTCGGCCTGCGACGGACCCTGATCACGCGAGGCTCTGGCGAGGCATGGCGCCTCGCCCGCGATCTGCGCTGGGGTGACGCGCTCCCGCCAGGCGCGCTGGAGGAGCTATAGGCCGTGCGGCGCCTGCGCCCACGTGACAAAGGCTATGACTAGCGAGAAGAGCGTGCCCCAGCAGAGCCATTGGACATTCCTGACCAACCACGCACAGGTCCTGCTCAGCATCGCCCGCAACCAGACGGCGACCGCTCGCGAGATCGCCGCGCAAGTCGGGATCACCGAGCGGGCGGTGCAGCGCATCCTGAGGGACCTCCACGATGCCGGTTATCTGAGCCACACCCGCCAGGGCCGCCAGAATCGCTATCAGATACACGCCGATGCCCCTATGCGCCACCCGGCCCAGCAGGGCCGCGTCGTGGGTGAGCTGCTCGACACTTTCGCTGAGCCGGTCGCCTGAGTTACGAGCCGAGCCATCCTGCGCATGCCCCCTTGTCGCGGCCATGCGCCGACCCTTCGGCCCCTGTTAGTTCGGAGGAAGCGTGACCAAGCGGATCGCGATCGTCGGCGCCGGCCCGGGCGGCATGGCGACAGCCATGCGCCTGGCGGCTGCAGGCTACCAGGTTGCCATTTACGAGGCCGCCGACCGGGTGGGCGGTCGCATGCGCGGCTTTGAGCTGGGCTCCTATCAGTTCGACACGGGCCCCACCATCCTGCAGGTGCCGCACCTCTACGATGAGCTCTTCGCCGCCTGCGGCCTTCGCTTCAGCGACTATGTGCGGCTGATCCGGCTCGACCCGAACACGCGCATCAAGTTCTGGGACGGGACCCACCTCGATCTGAGCTCTGACCTGGCGGCCTTCAAGGCGCAGCTGGCCGGCTTTGGCCCGGAGCTTCCCGCCGCCTTCGAGCGCTGGTACATCGAGCACCTGCGGAAGGATGCGGTGGGCTACGGTCCCTACCTGGGCTCGCCGGTGCGCTCGCCTCTCGGCTACCTGCGGCCCCGCGAGCTCGCCGCGGCGCTGCCGTTCCGCCCCTGGGAGAGCCTCTACGACCACTTCAAGCGCTTCTTCCCCGATGAGCGGGTGATCTACGCGATGGGGTATCAGGCCAAGTACCTGGGCATGCACCCCACGGCCTGCTCAAGCGTCTTCAGTCTGGTGACCTTCCTGGAATTCCACTACGGCGTCTGGCACCCTGAGGGCGGCTTCCGCGCTCTGGCCCGCGCTCTGGCCCGCGCTGCCACGGATCTCGGCGTAACCATCCACCTCGGGCGCCCCGTGCGGCAGCTGCTCGTGGAGCATGGGC
>DAOUGF010000513.1:0-6247 GCA_034429295.1 Chloroflexaceae bacterium | reverse complement strand
CTGCGCGTCGAGCTCCCGCCGAGCCTGCCCGAGCTCACCGCCGACCCCCAGCGCATCGCCCAGGTGCTTGGCAACCTGGTTGGCAATGCCCTCCGCCATACCCCGGCAGGGGGCGAGGTGGTGGTATCGGTGACCACGGAGGATGGACAACCAGCGGCGGCTGCCGTCGGCGGCGGGGCGATAGCCGGTCGCCCGTCGTCGGTGGTCTTCAGCGTGCGCGACACAGGCGCCGGCATCGCCGCCGAAGATCTGCCCCATATTTTTGATCGCTTCTACCGGGCGGATCGCTCGCGGACGCGCAGCAGCGGCGGGGCCGGGCTTGGCCTCGCGATCGCTCGCCGGATCGTCGAGGCCCACGATGGTCGCATCTGGGCCTCGAGCGAGGTCGGCGTGGGCACCTGCGTGAGCTTCTCTCTGCCTCTGCCGATGACAAGGTGACAGGGTGAACGCCCTCGCTTCGCCGAGGCTTCGCCTCGTCTTGCGACCCGGGCTAGGGGACAAGGTGACATCCTGACGGCGCCGATAGGCGTCACCTTGTCACCTTGTCCCCCTGTCCCCTGTCCCCCGCTCCATCCGATGCGATCTACGACTCCGCACCGTAGATTCGGGACATCCAGGCGCTGATCGGTAAACTATTGCCACTTCATGGTAGAATAGCGGCATTCTGATGCTTTTCCCGCGCGGAGCTTGTTATGAGCGAGATGCGCCGCGATTCACCCTATCCCATGGTGCCGATCGATGAGGCTGCCCGGATCATTATGGCCCACGCCGCTCCCCTTGGCGTCGAGGAGATCGACGCTCTTTACGCCGAGGGGCGCGTGCTCGCCGAGGCGGTTCAGGCGCCCGAGAATATCCCCGATTTGCCGAAGTCGGCGATGGACGGCTACGCCGTGCGAGCCGCCGACGGCGCCGCCGAACGCCGGGTGGTGGCCGAGCTCACCGCCGGCAACCGCCCCGGCCTGCTGATCGGCCCGGGCGAGGCGGCCAGGATCATGACGGGCGCTCCGATGCCCGCCGGCGCCGACAGCATGATCCCCGTGGAGCTGACCGAGGAGCAGGGCGGCGTCTTGCGGGTGGCCAAGGCGGTCCAGCCGGGCGAGAATGTCCACACCGTCGGGCAGGATATCGCTGCGGGCGCCACGGTGCTGGAGCGGGGCGTCGTGCTGAGCGCCGCCGACGTGGGCCTGCTCGCCACGCTCGGCCTCACCCGCGTGCCGGTCTACCGGCGGCCCCGCGTGGCCGTCCTCGCCACCGGCGACGAGATCGTTGAGCCAGGGGCTGAGCGCCCCGCCGGCGCCGTCCGCGACTCCAACCGCTACGCCTTGATGGCCGCCGCCCGCGAGGCCGGCTGCGAGACGATCTCCCTCGGCATCGCCCGCGACGACCAGGCCACCCAGCGGGCCGCGATCCTGCGGGGCCTGGAGCTCGCCGATGTGCTGATCACCAGCGGCGGCGTAAGCATGGGCACCCGCGATCTGATCAAGCCGATCCTCGCCGAGCTCGGCACCATCCATTTCGGTCGGGTCGCCTTTAAGCCTGGCAAGCCTACCACCTTCGCCACTGTCAACGGGCGGCTGGTGTTCGGTGTGCCCGGCTTCCCCGTTTCCTCCCTCGTCTCCTTCGAGGTCTTCGTCCGCCCCGCCCTTCGCGCGCTCCAAGGCGACGCCCGCCCCGAGCGCCCCCGCGTCCGAGTGTCCATCGCCGCTCCCATCCGCCCCTCGCCGGATCGTCCTGAGTACCAGCGCGCCGTGGTGCGCTGGGCCGAGGGCAAGCTGGTCGCCACCTCTACCGGCGGCCAAGGCAGCTCTCGCCTGCTCTCCCTCCACGGCGCCAATGCCCTGCTGCTCGTGCCGCCGGGCACGGAGGTCTACCCGGCCGGCGCCGAGTTGGAGGCGTTGCTCACCGCTCCTCTCGCCCCATGAAGGTCGCTACAACCCTGGGTCCCCTGGCCGTGTGTCGTGCTGGAGAAGCCGTCGCTTAGTCAGAAGGGTAGGTTATGCGCCTCTCGTCGCAACTGCTCGCACGCGCCGCGCTGCTCGCGCTCATCGTCGTGGTTGTGATCTTCGCCTCAGGCTGTTCCTCTCCTACCGCTGGCGCTCAGCAGAGCACCCCGTATCCCGGTCCATACCCGCCGCCGACCACCGCGCCCACTACTGCGCCCACTACTCCGCCGACCACTGCGCCCACTACCCCGCCCACCGTTGGGCCGACCACTGGCCCGTACCCGCCGCCGACCACCGTCGCCCCCACCACGGGGCCTGCGCCCACGCCGACCCGCACCCCTCCCCTGCCGAACACCAGCAGCGGCTCCCTGCCTGTCTTCGCTGGCTTCCTGCTGCTCGCCCTCGCCGGGGTGGTCGCCCTCGTCCGTCGCCGGGCCTAGCTCCACCGAACGCTGTCGAACTGAGCTGTAAGGGCGGCCCATCGTGGCCGCCCTCTCTCGCCTACCATGGCGCCACTGAGCTGATCTCATGTCCCTCACCGTTACCACCTCCACCGCCACCTATCCCGTGATCGTCGAGGCGGGCGCCCTCGCCTCGCTGCCGGCGCGCCTGCGGGAGCTCGGCTTGAGCGGCACACTCTGGCTCGTGAGCCACGAGCAGCTGCTTGCCCACTACGGCGCCCGCCTGATCGAGCCGCTCCGCGCGGCGGGCTATGAGGTCCGTAGCTTCGCTGTGCCCGCGGGCGAGGCCAGCAAGAGCCTCCCGGTGCTCGAGCAGCTCTACAGCTGGATGATCGGCGGGGGCGTGGAGCGGCGCGACGCTGTTCTGGCCTTCGGCGGCGGCGTGATCGGCGACCTGGCCGGCTTCGCCGCCGCAAGTGTGCTCCGCGGCATCGCCGTGATCCAGCTCCCCACCACGCTCCTCGCTATGGTCGACTCGGCGGTGGGCGGCAAGACGGGCATCAACCATCCGCTGGGCAAGAACATGATCGGCGCCTTCCACCAGCCCCGGCTCGTCCTCGCCGATACCGACACCCTCGCCACGCTGCCGCCCCGCGAGCTGCGGGCCGGCATGGCCGAGGTGATCAAGCACGGCGTGATCCGCGACCCCGGCCTCTTCGTCGAGCTGGAGCAGTTGGTCGCCGGGCCGCAGGCCGAGGCTGCCCACGACGAGCGCCGATCAAGCGTCGGCTTCCCCGGTTGGGACGCGGGCGACGCCGCGCTTGTGGCGCGGCTCACGGCGATCATCAGGCGGGCGGTGGCGGTGAAGGTTGAGGTGGTGAGCATCGACGAGTTCGAGCGGGGCGAGCGGATCATCCTTAACTACGGCCACACCCTCGGCCATGCCATCGAGAAGCTTGCTGCCGATTGGTCCCTTCTCCACGGCGAGGCGGTGGCGATCGGCATGCACGCCGCCGCCCGCATCGCGGCGGCCCAGGGCCTCTGCGACGCCGGCCTGGTCGAGCGGCAGCGCCGCCTGCTTGAGGCCTACGGGCTCCCAGTGGCCGTCCCGCAGGGCCTCGATGTTGAGGCTATCCTCGCCACCGCCATGCGCGACAAGAAGGTGCAGGCGAAGCGCATCCGCTGGGTGCTGCCCACGGCGATCGGCAGTGTGACGGTGCGGGACGATGTGCCGGAACAGGTGGTGCGGGCGGCTTTACACCCTTAACATCCGGCTCGTGAGCCGCTGTGGTATACTTTCTCAGTGCCCCCCCACAGGGCGCTCGCACCCGCGCATGTTCCCCCATCTGAGGCTTCATGGTCACTGTTAAGGAGTTCGCCGAGCGCGTCTTCACCAACGTCGAGCAGGTGATTGTCGGGAAGCGGCAGGCCGTCGAGCTGCTGCTAGTGGCGTTGCTCTGCCGCGGCCATGTGTTGCTCGAAGATGTGCCAGGCACCGGCAAGACGGTGCTCGCCAAGAGCATTGCCCGCTCGATTGGCTGCAGCTTCAAGCGCATTCAGTTCACGCCGGACCTGCTGCCCTCCGATGTCACGGGCGTGTCGATCTACAACCAGCAGAGCCGCGAGTTCGAGTTCCGCCAGGGCCCCGTCTTCGCGCAGATCGTGCTCGCCGACGAGATCAACCGCGCCACCCCTAAGACGCAGAGTGCCCTGCTCGAGGCGATGGAGGAGCGCCAGATCACGGTGGACGGCGTTACGCGCCAGCTCCCCTCGCCCTTTATCGTCCTCGCCACCCAGAACCCGATCGAGTACGAGGGCACCTTCCCGCTCCCCGAGGCTCAGCTGGATCGCTTTCTGCTGCGGCTGCACCTCGGCTACCCCGAGCGCCTCGATGAGATCTCCATCCTCAAGCGTCAGCGCCAGTCCCACCCCCTTGACTCGCTCCAGACCGTCGCCCAGATCAGCGAGTTGCTCCAGCTCCAGGAGACGATCAAGGAGGTCTACGTTGACGATCTGATCGAGGAATATATCGTGAGCCTGGTGACGGCTACCCGTCATCACGAGGATGTCTATCTCGGCGCGAGCGCCCGTGGCTCGCTGGCGCTCTACCGCACGGCCCAGGCGTGGGCCGCCGTGCAGGGCCGCGACTTCGTGAATCCCGACGATGTCAAAGCGCTGGCGGCGCCGGTCCTCGGCCACCGGATGATCATCAGCCCGGCGGCCCGCATCCGCAGCGTCAGCGCTGATGTGGTGATCGAAGAGATCCTGGGCGCGGTGCCCGTGCCTGGCGCCCGCGCCGGCCGGCGCTTCGACCGCGAGGGCGCCGTACTGAGCCGCTGAGGCGATCGCTTATGGCAGAGGTGCCGTTGAGCGAACAGGAGATTCGAGCGACCAGGGCCGCGTGGCTTGAAAGCTCGCTGCAGCGCGTGGTGCTGCTGCGAGAGACCGGCCCGAAGAATGCGGCTTGGCATCGCGCCCGCGTCCGCACGATCTGGCGTCTTCATCGGCTGCTGGAGCAGCAGGCGGCGCCGCACCCGCTACCCAGGGAGGAGCCCGCGCCCTCCGAGCAGTAGATCATATGAGCTCTCCCGCGGAGTTGCTGGAACAGGCATTGGTGGCCTCGGGCGACACCCTCTACCGGGTGGCGCTGCTGGCGAGCTACGATCGGTCGCATGATGAGGCGAGGGCGTTGCGCGCCGCCGAACAGTTGCTGCGCGCCCTCGGCGCCGAGCTTGTCGCGGCCTGGCGCGAGGCGCCGCCCGCCGCCCCGCCCGACGAGCCCTTCCTCATCGAGCGCCTCGTCGCCGTCGCCCGCCGCGCCGAGGAGAAGGCAGACACCAAGAACGTTTCGCGTATTTCGCCGAAACTTCCGCGTCCCTCAGGATCCAACCTCTTCGCGCCCTTCGCGATCCACTCGCTCCCCTTCAACCAGCGTCTCGCCCTCGGCCTGCACCTGCTGCTCGGCTATGACACCGCTCGCCTTGGTCGCACCCTCGGCTTGAGCGAGGAAGCCGCCCGCGCCGCTCTCACCGACGCCGTGCGAACCCTTGGCCCCGCGGCTGGACGCGCCCTCACCGACCGCACCAGCGGCGAGCACTGCCTGGCTGTGCGGGCTGCCCTAACCGACCCGGCGGCCCACGCCCGCAACGCCGCGCTTGTCCGGGGCCATCTGGCCACCTGTGCCCACTGCCGCGCCTTCGACCAGGCTTGGGGCGAGATCCTTCAGGCGGTTGAGGCGGTGATGCGAGAGGCCTTGCGGGAGCGAACCCTCCCCGCGCCCCTCGCCGCCCGGCTCGTGGCCGCCGCCAGGCCTCCCCGCCGTCGGCTCGACCCCACCCTGCGCCTCGCCCTGCCGCCCCTCGCCGTCCTCGCCCTGATCGCCGCCCTGGTGCTGCCCGGCTTCCTCCGCACCCCCGTGAGCGTGGTGGAGCGCGAGCAGGGCGCGACTGTGGATCCGCAAGAGCTGCTGCGCATGGCCCTCGCCCGCCATAGCGCCCCGCCCGATCGCAACGGCGTCTGGTACGCCCGCTACGAGACCCAATGGTTCTTCGACGAGCGCACCTTCGCCCCGCTGCAAGCCGAGATCTGGCTCGACAGCCGCGTCCCCGCCCGCCATCGCCTTCAGCTCACCCACGCCGATGGCGGCGCCCCCTACGAACTGCAGATCGGCAACGGTCGTAGCGAGCTCTACTACGCCCTCGATGTGGCCTACGCTCCAGCGCTCTACGGCGCGCTCAACACCCGCGCCCGCCCCGGCGAGCCCGCGCTGCTGGTTGAACGACTCGATGCCGATGCCCAATTGCGGGCCCGCGATGAGCGCCTCGCCACCGGCCCCTGGAGCATCGGGCCATTCTATCTGCGCCAGGCCCAGAAGGCCGCCGACCTGCGGGTCCTTGGCCGCCA
>DAOUGF010000512.1:0-1683 GCA_034429295.1 Chloroflexaceae bacterium | reverse complement strand
GGCGAAGGCGAAGTCGTGAATGGCGGGCGGCACAGGATTGCGCGGGATGCCGAGCGCGTCGAGCACGAGCGGGTCGGGGCGGCTGATGAAGATCGGGTACGTGGGCGGCAGCAGCCGGGCGCCGCCCTGCAGCTCGCGCAGCTGGTTCTGGGCCTGGGTCGCGGCGGCGGGATCGGCCATGAGGTTGCGATAGAGCGGCGTGCCGTCGCTGTCCTGGAAGCCGCGCTGGTTCGCGTAGAAGATGAAGCCGAAGGGGTCGCCTGTGAAGAAGAGTCGGTAAACGAAGCCGCTGCTGGTAACCACGAAGCTCTCGCCGCTGAGCGGCCGCGCGCCGCCGCCCGTGTTGCCGGCGTAGTAGTAGGCGAAGACCCGGCCGCCCTGCGTGGCGCCCGCGGCATCGCGCACGCTCACGTCCCACGCAGTCACGCCGGTGCGCTGGTTGGCCCCGAAGTCGCCGGCGGCCGGGTCGAGCAGGCCACTGATCTGGGGGTTCACATCCGAGTTGGGGCCAGACGGGCCGGTGAAGATCACATCATAGATCCCGCTGACCGGCGCGGTGTAGACGCAGGGCGCGTAGCCATCGGTCGCGGGCAGGGGGCCGGCCAGCTCGGCGGCCCGGCTGGCGATGCGGCCACGGCCGTCGCCGATGGCAGCGCGCTGCCCCGCGCAGCTGAAGCCGTTGGTGTGAACGCCGGCGACGGGGGCCGGGGTGGCTGCGAGCTCGGGGATGAGCTCCTGGCCGATCGTGCCTGTGACCTGGCCGGGGAGGAAGACCCTGATGTCGCCCGCGCCCCCGGCGACGCCGATCGCGCTCGAGCCGAGCAGGATCTGCTCGTTGGCCAGCACGTAGAGCTTGAGCAGGGTGCGCCTACGCAGGACGAAGTCGGGCGAGTCGCCGCCGCCGTAGTCGCTGGTGCGCCACTCGAGCACGCTGCGGAAGCGGGTCGCGTCGGAGCCGCGGTAGATCGTGCCGCTGCCCTCACCGGCCACCGAGCCGGCCGAGGCCAGGGCGACGGCGAACAGGAGCAGGCCCGCCACGAGGCGCGAGCCGGGCGTTCGCTTCATACGGTCGTTCCTTCCGCTGCTTGTCACTCCTGCGACGCCGCGGTGACGAGCCCGCCCTCGGCCGGGTAGGAAGCTCAGCTGGAGGGGCCGCCCCGAGGTGAGGAGACGGCGGCGCGGAGCCGCTCGTAGAGCGCCGTGGTCTCGGCCATCGGCTCCACACCGAGGTCATCGGCGAGGATGCGCCGGCACGCCTCGTACTGCGCCAGCATCGCGCCGCGCTGCCCGCTGAGCGCGAGCATGATCATCACCTGCCGGTGGGTCTCCTCACGCCAGGGCTCGAGCGCCAGCAGCCGCCGCGCGCAGGCCAGCCCAGCGATGTACTGGCCCCGCTCGACGTAGGCGGTGCACAGCAGGTCGAGCGCCCGCACCAGCAGTTGGCCGACGCGCTCGCGCTCCAGCAGCAGCCACTCGTCGAACGCCGGCGCGTTGCGGAGCGCAAACCCCTCGAGGAACTCGTGCTGGCAGCGCTCGACCGCCTGCTGCAGCCAGCCGATCTCGCCGCTGGCCATAGCCGCGCGCAGCCCATCCTCCAGGGCGGCCACATCCAGCGCGAGCGGTAGCTCCGGGTTGAGGCAGATGCTCTGGCGCGTCGCCACGAGGTACTCGCCGATCTGGCTC
>DAOUGF010000511.1:0-6412 GCA_034429295.1 Chloroflexaceae bacterium | reverse complement strand
CGCTTCAACGCCGCTCACTACAGCTCGCCCTCCCACGGCGACTTCGTGGGCCGCTGGCCATTCGCTCGCTACGGCGCCTTCTTCTGGAAGGATAGCCTCTACGCGGCTGGCTGCCTGCTGCTGCTCGCCGGGCTGCCGATCCTCGCGCGGCGCTACCCTGCTCAGCTCGCTGTGCTGCTGAGCGCCATCCTGCCCGCGCTGCTGCTCCTGCTGAGCTACGCCGTCCACTTCACTCGCAATGTGCTGCCGGTGCTGCCGCTGCTGGTGCTACTCGCGTCGGCAGGCGCCGTCGCCTTGGCCGATCTTCTCCCCAACAAGTTGTGGCGCCGGGTGGCTCTCGTCGCAGCCTGCGCCGTGCTGCTGCTGCCGCAGGCCGTGGCGACCTACCGGCACCTCGATTACTGGAGTCGCACCCACAGCATGGTTGAGGCTGCGCAGCGGCTGCGGGCGCTGCCGCAAGGCCAGCGCAGCGCCGCCGAACTGCCCTCAACGCTCTTCGGCGGCGCGGTGGCGATCTTCCCGGTCGAGCGGATCACCGACCACTCGCTGGAGTGGTACCGGGCGAACGGCTTCCGCTACCTCGCCGTTAACGACGAGTTGCGGAGCGAGGAAGACCGGGCGGCCTACGAGGAGTTGCTGGCAGGCGCCGAGGTGCTGCACGCCTTCCCGCCGCGGCGCGCGGGCGTGCAGCCTGGCCCGAGCGGCGCCATCCTCGACCTCGGCGAGCGCCCCGAGCTGATGGCGTTTGTGCCCCACGAGATCCGGTTCGGCGAGGAGATGCTGCTGCTAGGCTATGAGATCCAGCCTGGCGAGCCGCGCTCGCGGATCACCCCGCTCGAGGGGGCGGACGTCCGCGAGCTCGAGTCCGGCCAGCCCGTGCAGATCAATCTCTACTGGCGCGGGCTGGTGCCGATAACGACCGACTACGTGCTCTTCATCCACGTTGTGGATGCCCAGGGCCAGCGAGTCTTCCAGCGGGATCTGCCGCCGCGCTACGAGGATTACCCGCCCTCCCACTGGCAGCCGGGCGAGTTGGTGATCGACAAGGCCGACCTGCCGCTGCCGGCGCTGCCGCCCGGCGAGTACCGGCTGCTGATCGGCCTCTACGATCCGGCCAGCTTCGCGCAGCTGCCCGTCGCGGGGGGTGAGGCTGAGCTACCGGCGATCAGGGTGCGGTGAGCGGTTGAGCGGTTGAGCTTCCGGAAGCTTCAAGCTTCCGGAAGCTCCTAGCACCGCTCCCGCACCCGCTACCGCCGCAGGAGCGGCAGGCCGGTGTCCTGGGCCTCGCCGATGGCGGCCTGGATCGCGGGTGGCCCGGCGACGAACGGTGCGTCGCTGATCTCCTTGCCGGGATCGATTACCTCGCTTTGCGCCAGCAGCGCCGTGCCCTCGCTGATCGCCAGGGTGAAGACGCTGTTCTCCACGGCCCGCACCTCCACCTGGAAGGTGGTCGTGGCGCCGCCTCCCGGCACGCTCAGCGAGACGGTCTCCTCAGCGAGGCCGTTCTGGGCGCTCACCGCGATCCGCGTCGCGTTGGCGCCTACCCCGTCGAAGGCCGACACGTCCACATCGCCCGTGAGCGGCGTGAAGGTGAGGGTCGCCGACTGGCCGGGGCTGAGGGTGATGCGGAAGACCCGCACCTCGTTGCGGTTGAGCTCGATCAGCTCGTCCTCGGCTGGCGCGAAGCTGATCACATCGAAGCCGGGCCTGCGGGAGATGTTGCCAGCCGCGTCCTTCACCCAGACGAAGACGTAGGCCGTGCCCGCCCGCGGCCGCAGTCTGGTCTCCACCGTGAAGCTGCCGTCGTCGTTCGGTTCGGGCAGCAGCGTGAAGCTGTCGCAGACCTCCTCCACCCAGCGCCGCTGGGCCGAGCTGAAGGTGTAGCGCACCAGGCAGTAGGAGCGCACGCCGCTCGTCTGGGCGCCGCCGGGGCTCGCTGGATCGCTTGCGTTGAAGGTGACCACGGCCTCAGTCGAGGTCGCGATCGCGTCCCCATCGTTGATCCGCACATCGCTCACCACGGGCGGCGTGCGATCGGGCGGCACCGGCACCACCAGCACTTTGCGGCTAGCTGTGTTGTCGCGCTCGCTGCTCTCCGTAAACAGGTCGGTGCTGTCCACCGTCACGAAGATGCGCCGCCGCCCGGTGTCGTCAGGTACCTGCCAGGGTACCCGCACCGTCACCTCGCTGAAGTCCTGCTCGAACCCGACCAGATCGGCCTCGCCGATCACTGTAGTTCCCCGCTCGCCCGGCCTGCCGTCGTAGAAGGTGACCTTGAGCGGGCCAGGGGTGAAGGTGGGCACCCGCGGGCCGAAGAGCGAGATGTTTACGCCTATCTCGACCTCGGAGCCGGCGATCACAGTTGGCGGGTCGAAGAAGATGTCATGGCCCCTGATGCGCAGGTTGGTGGCTGGCGTAGTCTGCGCGTCGAGCGACTCGAGGAAGGCCACCAGCTGCCGGCGCGCGATCGCATCCTCGAGCGGGTCGTCCTGGCCGTCGCGCAGGCCCGCGGTGCGGTGGTCCTCGTCGGCCACCACGCAGGCGAGCGTCTCGCAGGCGCCGTTGTGATAGTAGGGCGGCAGGGCGAAGATGCCGAGCAGCGAGGGCGGGTTGAAGCCGGCACCTTGGCCGTCGCCGTCGTAGTCGAGGCCGAGGGCGTCGCGGCCTGCGGCGTCGATCTCGACCGCGCCGATCGCTGGGTGGCCGCCGATCTGGTTGCCCTTCCCGGCCACATTGAGGTTGAACGAGTCGATATCCTCCAGGAAGCGCGCTAGATACTGGCCGCCGTTGGGGTTCGGCGCCGCGGCCCCGTTGTTGTCGGCCTCAGTGAAGACCTCGGTGGCCGCCGGGGGCGAGGTGAAATCCTTGGTGCTGTTGGTCCACTTGCCGCCGCCGTGGCATGTCTGGCAGCCAGCTTGCAGGAAGACCGCCCGCCCGGCGTTGATGTCGGAGCTGTTGGCGCCTGGCCCGGCTCCGCCGCCAGCGACGATCTCCTGGGTGGTGAGCGGGCCGTTCGGCGTGCGGATGGCGAAGCGGACCCACTCCTTCAGCGCGTCGAGGGCCGGGATCGGGCCGCGCCCTGTGCCCGGGAGCGTGACGGTGTGCTGCGGCCGGCCGGCGTTAGCGGTGCCCAGGAGCGGCGGCACGGCGGCGGGCGCGTCGTTGATGGTGGCGCCGAAGATCAGGCCGTGGTTCGGGTCGAGCACCGGCGGCGGGCCGTTGGAGATGTTGCCAGGCCCCGAGACGTTGCGGATGTTCGCCTCGAAGTCCTGCACCTCATCGAAGATCGCCGAGTAGTTCAGGATGCGCTGGTCGTCGGGATTGCTCGGGTCCCAGGTGCCGTTCATCGGCACCGACTTGCGCGGCCCCGAGCCGAACTGCCAGATCGTCCCATCGGTGAGGCCGTTGAAGTGGCAGCTGGCGCAGTTCTGCCAGCCCTCGCTCGAGAGCCGATCGCGGGTAGAGACCGTGGTGCCGTTGGGCCGGTCGAAGAGCCCGCGGGAGGAGAAGAAGATCTCCTTGCCCACCTGGATGATCTCGTCGAGGGTGCCGGCCGGCGGCAGGTCGGCGGTGGCGATCACCTCTGTCACGCTGTCGGTCGTGAGATCCACCACCGAGACGTTGCGCGAGACGTAGTTCATCACGTAGGCGGTGGTGCCATCGCTCGTGACGGCGATGCCGAGCGGGTTCTTGCCGGCGTTCTCGCCGCTGGTGGCCGGGTTGTCGGGGTCGTTCAAGTCGATGTAGCGGGTGGTGCTGGCGCCACCAGTGAAGCTCAGTTCGCCGGCGGCGTTCACGTTCAGCTTCACCAGCAGGTCGCTGCCGGCGGAGACGACATAGGCATTGCCGGGGCCGCTCTCGGTGGTGAAGCCGATCGCCCAAGGGTTGGCGAAGAAGAGCCGTGGCTTGCCCGGCTCCGGCACACGGGCGCCCAAGTGCAGATTGAGCGCCCCGGCGTCGGCCTCCGTCCCGCCGATGCCGGTGATCCGGTTGACATAGGCGTGGGTGTCAACATTGAAGCGTAGCGGGCGCGAGGGCGAGGCGGCGATGTTCGGCAGGTAGGCCTGGCCGCCGCGGATGACGATGCTCTGCAGCTGGTTCGGGTAGGCCGAGGTCTCGTCGGGTGTGCCGTCGCCGTTCGCGTCGATCGTGAAGCCGGTGACGCTGGGCGCCAGGGGGATGGCGGCCACGGGCTGGTAGTCGCTGATGGCGGTGCCGCTTGTGTTGATGTTCAGCCGGCAGACCAGACCCTCCTTGCCAGTGTCGCTGCCCTGCACGCCGCCCTCGCGCACGAAGGAGAGGAAGCGGGTAACGTAGAGCTGGTTGCTGTCGAGGGTGACGGCGAGGCCGCGGGGCTGGAAGTGGCGGGCCCGCTGCGCTGAGTTGGTGCCGTTGCAGATGCTGTTGCGCAGGTCGACACTGCCGATCACGGTGCGGTTGTTGGCGTTGATCACCGTGATCGTGTCTTGGCCGCTGTTGGCCACGAAGACCCGCTGGCCGTCGGGCGAGATCACGATGTTCCAGGGCTCGGCGCCCGTGGTGATGCTGCCCCGCACGCCGACGTTGAGGTCCGGGGCGGCGACGAAGGTGTTGGGGTTGGCGTTGGTGATCCGAATCACCGTGACATTGTTGCTGGCTGCGTTGGCGACATAAGCGAAGGTGTTGGTCGGGTCGAGGGCGACGCTTTGGGGCTCATCGCCCACCCCGATCTTCGCGATCACCCGGTTCGTGTCGGTGCGGATCACGGAGACGCTGTCGTCGTCGGGGTTGACGACCCAGAGCAGGCTGTTGTCGGCCGAGAGCGCGATCGGGCTCGATGTGGTCGGCCGGGTGAACTGGACGAGGCCCTGGCCGTGGGCGGTCTCGATGCGGGCGAAGAAGCCGTCGAGGGCGCTCAGAGCCAGGACCAGCAGCACATAGCCGAGCAGGCCAAAAATGGCCCACGCTCGCCACAGAGCGGGACGCAGCACTGGAATCCCCCTTTCCGATTGCTGATAGTGTGCTGCTATCTTACTCCGCGCCCTCCCCAGCTTCAATAAGGAAAAACCTTAGTCCCTGGTTGTCGCGTAGGCCTTGTAGCCGCCGCTGACGGCTCTGATCCGGCCCTCCCCGGCGAGCCAGACGGTGTCGGCCAGCCCATCAATGAAGGCCCGGTCGTGCGAGACGAACAGCATCGCGCCGCCGTACTCCTGCAGCACCGCCTCTAGCGCCTCGCGGGCGGCGATGTCGAGATGGTTGGTTGGCTCGTCGAGGATGAGCAGGCCGGGGCGCCGCAGGGTGAGGCGGGCGAGCGCGAGGCGGCCACGCTCGCCGCCGCTGAGCGCCGCCACCGGCTTGTACACATCGTCGCCGGTGAAGAGGAAGCGGGCGAGGATACTGCGAAGCTCGCCGTCGCCGTAGCCCGGCGCGACCTCGCGCAGCGCCCCCAGCACATCGGCGTCGGGTGGCAGATCTTCGTGCCCTTGGGCGTAGTAGGCCAGGCTCACGCCGTGGCCGAGGCGAACCTGGCCGGCCAGCGGGCGCAGCTCACCAACCAGCGAGCGCAGCAGGGTGGTCTTGCCGCTGCCGTTTGGCCCCACCAGGGCCACTCGCTCGCCCTGGCGCAGCTCCAGCCTGTCGCTCCGCAGGAGGGTGCGGCCATCGTAGCCAACGGCGAGTTGCTCTAAGCTCAGCACGACGCCTGGCGCGCGGGCCGGTCCCTCGAGGCGCATGCGCAGCTGCCGCTGCCGGCCGGGCGGCTCAAGCAGCCCCTCGACCGTGCCGTCGATGCGCTCCCAGCCCTCCTTCAGTCGCTCCAGCCTGCGCTCGCGGCCGCGGGCCTGGCCTGAGCGGGAGCCGGCCTTGTAGCGGCGGATGTACTCCTCGGTCTTGGCGATATACTCCTGCTGGGCCTGGAACTGCTTGAGCTGCAGCGCCTCGCGTTCGGCCTTGAGCGTCATCGCCTTGCTATAGGGCGCCGGATAGTCGCCCGCCACCACGCCGAAGGCCAGGTCGATTGTGCGGGTCGTCACTCGGTCGAGGAAGCGCCGGTCGTGGGAGACGACGATCAGCGTACCATCCCAGCTCGTGAGGAAGTCCTCCAGCCACTCCAGCGCCTCCAGGTCGAGATGGTTGGTCGGCTCGTCGAGCAGCAGCAGGTCCGGGTCGGCTACAAGGGCCGCGGCGAGGGCCAGGCGCGTGCGCTGGCCGCCGCTGAGCCGGTCGGCGGGGCTGTCCAATTGGTCGGCACGGAAGCCGAGGCCGACGAGGGCCCGCTCGATCTGGTGGTCGAGCTCGTAGCCGCCGGCCCGCTCGAAGCGCTCGGCGAGCTCGCCGTAGCGCGCCATGCGCTCCTCCCAAGCCGGGTGGGCCGTGTCGGCGATCGCCTCGGCCAGCTCGTCGAGCTCGGCCCGCAGCGCAGCGAGATCGGCGC
>DAOUGF010000510.1:0-10692 GCA_034429295.1 Chloroflexaceae bacterium | reverse complement strand
TCTCGGCGCAGAGGGGCATGCAGCGATGGTACGCGGATTGAGGCGGCCGCCGGCTTCGGGGGTTCCAAGGGGGCAGCCGCCCCCTTGGCGGGGAGCGCGAGGGGCGGAGCCCGCTCGCAAGATCACGCACCGTGGAGGTAGTACTGCTTCGGGCCAGCGCCCGAAAGAGGTGGCGCGCCACCCGGCGGGGAGTGCGGCGCGGCAGCGCCCGCACAGCCTGTGTCGCAGACACCGAGCGCCGGGGGCGCGGGGCGGCGGACGCAGTGGCGCGAAGCGCTTGCGCCCGCGTTGACAAAACCGCGGCGTCGCGCTACACTGCCCCGCAACCATCGCGCACCCTCAATAACTCCCTCGCCACGGGCGGCCGCGGCGTCGGCGGCCCCGCGGCGATCGCCCGCCGGTACGTAGCCAGGCCAGGCTCTGTCTTCCGCCACGCAGCCTGCGCGGCCCCACCCGTTCGAGGCGGAGGCTCCCTTTGGCGTACGATCCTCCTCGGGCTACCCAGACCATCCCCCGTAGCGCCGTCGCTTCCGCCGCCCGGCGCGCCCTGCCGGTCGCCGTGGTCATCGTCGCTTTGCTGCTGCTCTGGGAGGGCGCCAAGCTCGCCTTCGCCATCCCCGATCAGCGCCTCCCTCACCTCGGCGCCATCGTCGAGGCGATGCTCGCCCGCACCCAAGGCGGTGCCGGCCCGCCCTTGATCGCCCAGATGCTCGCTAACGGCTGGGCCACTTTCCGCGTCGCCTTCGGCGGCTTCCTGCTCGGCGGGTTGCTCGGCTTCGTCCTGGCTGTGCTCTTCCTGCAGATCCCCGTGGTCGAGCGGGGCCTCTTGCCCTATGTGATCGGCTCGCAGACCGTGCCGATCCTCGCGATCGCGCCCATGGTCGTGGTGGGTCTCGGCCGCATGGGCGCGCCGCCTTGGGCGGCCAAGGTGACCGTCGCCGCCTACCTTACCTTCTTCCCGGTGACGATCGGCATGCTGCGGGGCCTGCGCTCCGCGCCGCCCGAGAGCCTCGCCCTCATGCGCTCCTACGCCGCGAGCCCCGCCCAGATCTTCTGGAAGCTGCGCCTACCCGCATCGCTGCCCTATCTCTTCACCTCCCTGAAGATCGCCGCCTCGGCCAGCGTGATCGGCGCGATCGTCGCCGAACTGCCTTCCGGCGCCCGCGAGGGCCTCGGCGTGATGATCCTCAACGCCGCCCAATTCTACAACTCCAACCCGCCCGCGCTCTACCTCGCCATCCTCGCCGCCGGCCTGGTCGGCATCGCCGCCTACGGTCTCGTCGCCCTCGCCGAGCAGTTCGTAGTAGGCCGCCGGTAGCTACTACCTCACTATGACCACACCGCACATCGAGTTCGATCGGGTCAGCAAGGTCTACAACAGCGGCGGCGGCCCCGTCACCGCCCTCAGCGATGTGAGCCTGCAGATCGCCGCGGGCGAGTTTGTGGCGCTGATCGGGCCGAGCGGCTGCGGCAAGAGCACGCTCATGCGCCTGATCGGCGACCTCGAGCAGCCGAGCGCGGGCAGCGTGCGGGTGCGCGCCAAGACGCCCGAGCAAGCCCGCCGCGACCGCGAGTACGGCATCGTCTTCCAATCGCCCGTGCTCTACGAGTGGCGCACCATCCGCAGGAATGTCGAGCTCCCCCTGGAGATCATGGGCCGCCCGCGGGCCGAGCGCCAGGAGCGGGCCCTCGCCCTGCTGCGCCTCGTCGGCCTCGGCGACTTCGGTGACGCCTACCCACACCAGCTCTCCGGCGGCATGCAGCAGCGGGCCGCCATCGCCCGCGCCCTCTCCTTCGAGCCGGCCATCCTGCTCATGGACGAGCCCTTCGGCGCCCTCGACGAGATCACCCGCGAGCGCATGCAGCTCGAGTTGCTCAACATCTGGGCCAGCGCCGACCCGCGCCCTACGGTGGTCTTCGTCACCCACAGTATCCCCGAGGCGGTCTTCCTCGCCGATCGTGTGCTCGTGATGTCGCCCCGCCCCGGCCGCGTGCAGCGGGCCATCCCCATCGATCTGCCCCGCCCCCGCACCTTCGAGACCCGCGAGGACCCCCAGTTCTTCGCCCTTGTGACGCAGGTGCGCGAGTGCCTGCGGGCGACCGAGTGAGGAGAGGGCAGAGGGAAGGGGGCAGCGAGCGATACCATGCAAGCCACGACCATCCCAAAACGTGAGAGCGGCTCCCTGAGCGTCACGGTCTGGCTGCAGGCCCTCTGGCCGCCCCTGCTCGCCTTCGCCCTCGTGATCGTCCTCTGGGAGGCGGCGGTGCGCCTCTTCGCCATCCCGCTCTACCTGCTGCCCGCGCCTAGCCAGATCGTGGCAACCTTCCTGGGGCGGCCCGGTTACCTGCTGCGGATCGGGTTCGCCACCTTCTCCAACGCCGTCATCGGCTGCGCGATCGGCTGCGGGTTGGGCGTGCTCGTCGCCGCCCTCTGCGTGCGCTGGCGCCCCGTGGCCGACGGCCTCGTGCCCCTCGCCGTAGCCGCCAGCGCCGTCCCGATCATCGCCCTCTCGCCGCTGATGGGCATCTGGCTCGGCAGCATCAGCCCTGCCTCGAAGATCGCGGTCGTGGCGGTGATGACCTTCTTCCCCACCTTGGTGAGCGTCTTCCGCGGGCTGATCTCGCCCCGCGCCGACGCCCTCATGCTCCTGCACTCCTACGCCACGCCTGAGCGCACGGTTTTCCTCAAGCTGCGCGCGCCCGCGGCGCTCCCCTTCTTCTTCAGCGCGCTGCGCGTCTGTACCACCCTCAGCATGATCGGCGCTGTGGTGGCCGAGTTCTTCGGCGGCCCCCAGAACGCTCTCGGCGTTTATATCAAAACCCAGGCGGGCATCCTCCGCACTAGCGAGGCCTGGTCCGCTATCATCGTGGCCTGTCTCTACGGCCTCGCCTTCTACCTCGCCGTCGTCCTCGTCGAGCGGGCTGTCATGCCCTGGAGGAGAGAGGAGTCCTGAGAGATCCCGGGCAGCGACGCCCCCCGCAGCGGAGCAAGGGAATACTCGATCGTTCGCGCCATGTAAGGAGGACCCCGTGCAGATGCGCAGACTCCCCGGACTGATCGCCCTGCTGCTCGCCGCCCTCATCCTCGCCGCCTGCGGCCAAGCCCCGGCCGCCCCCACATCCGCCCCCGCCGCCCCCACATCCGAGGCGGCCGCTGAGCCCGCCGCTGAGCCCGCCGCAGCCCCCGCCGCCGAGAGCCGCGACGCCGTGACCCTGCAGCTGAAGTGGGTCGCCCAGGCCCAGTTCGCCGGCTACTACGCCGCCCTCGAACAGGGCTACTACGAGGAGGCCGGCCTCGATGTGACGATCGCCCCCGGCGGCCCCGACATCGTGCCGGAACAGGTAGTAGCCAGCGGCCAGGCCCAATTCGGCATCGACTGGCTCGCCAGCTTGCTCGCCACCCGCGAACAGGGCGCCCCCCTCGTCAATATCGCCCAGGTTTACACCCGCGCCGGCATGCGCCAGCTCTCCTGGAAGGACAGCAACATCACATCGCCCGACGACCTCAAGGGCAAGACGGTGGCTGTCTGGTTTGGCGGCAACGAGTATAATTTGCTTGCCACCCTCAGCAAGTACAACCTGAATAGGGACACCGACCTCACTCTGGTCCAGCAGCCCTTCGATATGAACCTGCTGCTGAACCGCGAGGTGGACTCGGCCGCAGCCATGACCTACAACGAGCTCTACCAGGTGCTCAGCGCCGGCCACACCATGGAGGAGTTGAACATCCTCGACTATAACGCTGAGGGCACCGCTATGCCGGAGGACGGCATCTTCGTCAGCGCCGATTGGCTCAACGCCGATCCAGCGAACAAGGATATCGCCGCCCGCTTCCTGCGCGCCTCCTTCCGCGGCTGGGAGTTCTGCCGCGACAATGTGGACGCCTGCGTGGAGTTCGTGCTCAAGCAGGACAGCGGCGGCGTGATGACCAAGGAAGCCCAGACTTGGCAGATGCAGGAGGTGAACAAGCTGATCTGGGGCGACCCGATCGATCCGAGCACGAAGATCGGCTATCTCGAGCCGGAGCTGTTCAAGTTCGCCGCCGACACCGCCCTGCAGTTTGGCGTGATCACCCAGCCGGCTGAGGAAGCCGCCTACACCCACGAGATCTGGGAGCTCGCCACGAACTAGTGCAGCTTTCCACGAGTGGGCTGCTGGATGGGACGACCGACGACAGACGATCGCCTGCCTGGCCGTGGTCTGTCGTCTGTGGTCGGTCGTCACCCAGCCCACTTCCGAACTGCACAACTACGGAGCAGAGGATAGGGCGCCACGCGCCTGCCCCCGGCGCCCTGCCCCTCTGGAGCTACTATGGAATTTGCAATCACCCTCAAGCTCGACATGCTGCCCGCCCGCACGGTGGCCCTCACCAAGCAGGCCGAGGAGGCCGGCTTCAGCTACGGCTGGGTCTTTGACTCCCACGTGCTCTGGCAGGATCCCTACCCCCTGCTCACGCTGATGGCCACAGCCACCGAGCGCATGCGCCTCGGCACCTGTGTGACCAACCCGGCCGTGCGCGACCTCACCGTGACCGCCAGTTCCCTCGCCACCCTGAACCTGATCTCCGGTGGCCGCATGGAGCTCGGCATCGGCCGCGGCGACAGCTCGCGCCGCGTGCTCGGGAAGAGGCCGACCACCCTGGCCGATCTCGAGCAGGCCGCGCTGAAGATCCGCGCCCTCGCCAGGGGCGAAGAGGTGGAGCACGAGGGGCAGCCCGTGCAGCTCACCTGGGCCGACAGCGCCGCTCCGCTGCCCATCTGGGTTGCCGCCTACGGCCCCAAGGCCCTCCACCTCACCGGGCGCATCGCCGACGGCGTGATCCTGCAGTTCGCCGACCCCAACCTGATCAAGTGGTGCCTCGGCTTCCTCCACGAGGGCGCCCGCGCCGCCGGTCGCGACCCGGCCAGCATTAAGGTGATGGCCGCCGCCCCCGTCTGGGTCTCCGACGATCTGGCGCTCGCCCGTGAGCGGGTGCGCTGGTTCCCCGCCCTCGTCTCCAACCACGTGGTGGATCTGCTCGCCCGCTACGACCAGTCGATGTTGCCGCCCGAGCTCACCGCCTACGTGAGCGAGCGCGCCGGCTACGACTATAGGCATCACGCCGAGGTTGGATCATCGAACGCCGGCTTCGTGAGCGACGAGGTAGTGGACCGCTTCTGCATCGTCGGGCCGCCCGAGGAGCAGCGCCGCCGCCTCGCCGAGCTGGCCGCGATCGGCGTGCAGCAGTTCAACATTTACCTGATGAACGGTGATGAGGAGGCCTGCCTCGAGGCCTACGGGGCCGAGGTGCTGCCCGCGCTGACGGAGGGATGACAGGGTGACACGGTGACAAGGTGAGGGGGTGACAGGGTGACATCCTGACGGCGCCGATAGATGTCACCTTGTCACTGATAGAGCAAAGGAGCTATCCGTGTCAACCGTGATCAAGGGCGGGACGGTGGTGACAGGGTGACATCCCGAAGGCGCCGATAGGCGTCACCTTGTCACCGTGTCACCCTGTCACTGATGCAAAAGGAGCTATCCATGTCAACCGTGATCAAGGGCGGGACGGTGGTGACCGCGGGCGACACGTTCAGGGCCGACGTGCTGATCGAGGGCGAGCAGATCGTGGCCGTGGGCCGCGGCCTCGCCGGCGACAGCGTGATCGACGCCGACGGCGCCTACGTGATCCCCGGCGGCATCGATGTGCACACTCACCTCGACATGCCCTTCGGCGGCACGGTCTCCTCCGACGACTTCTTCACCGGCCACCGCGCCGCAGCCTTCGGCGGCACTACCATGCATATCGACTTCGCCATCCAGCCGAAGGGCGCCACGCTGCGCGAGACGCTCGACATCTGGCATGGCAAGGCTGAGGGCAAGGCCGCGATCGACTACGGCTTCCACGTGGCGATCACCGACCTTCCCGACAGCGTGCTGGCCGAGATGCCCCGCTGCGTGGAGTACGGCGCCACCAGTATGAAGCTCTTCATGGCCTACAAGGGCGCCCTCCAGGTGGACGACACCACCCTTTTCCGCGCCATGCAGCAGGCCGCCGCCCACAACCTGCTGATCATGGTCCACGCCGAGAACGGCGACGCCATCGATGTGCTGGTGCGCGAGGCCGTCGAGGCCGGCAACCTGGCGCCCAAGTACCACGCCCTGACCCGCCCGCCCGAGCTCGAGGCTGAGGCCACCGAGCGCGCCATCAGGCTCGCCGAGGTGGCCGGTGCGCCCCTCTACGTGGTTCACGTCACCAACGCGGCCGCCATGAACGCTATCCGCCAGTCGCGGGCCCGCGGCCACAGCGGCCAGATCTTCGGCGAGACCTGCACCCAGTACTTCTTCTTCACCAAGGACGACCTGGCCCGCGAGGGCTTCGAGGGTGCCAAGTGGGTCTGCTCGCCGCCCTTCCGCGACGCCAGCGACCACGACCAGCTCTGGGATGCCGTGGCGAACAACGCGCTGCAGATCGTCTCCACCGACCACTGCCCCTTCTGGTTCGAGGGTGGCAAGGATGGGCGCACCGCCGGCAAGGAACTTGGCCGCGAGAGCTTCGCGAAGATCCCCAACGGCTGCCCCGGCATTGAGGAGCGCCTGATGATCCTCTACACCCACGGCGTGCGGGCCGGGCGCATCTCGCTCAACCGCTGGGTGGAGCTCTGCTGCACCAACCCAGCCAAGCTCTTCGGCTGCTACCCCCAGAAGGGTGCCGTGGCTCCCGGCGCCGACGCTGATCTAGTGATCTGGGATCCCGAGGCGAAGCGCACGCTCACCGCCAGCGCCCTCCACCAGAACACCGACTACACGCTCTACGAGGGCTGGGAGGTGATCGGCGCGCCCCGCACTGTGCTCTCCCGAGGCCGCGTGCTGGTGGACGGCGACAGCTGGCTGGGCGAGGCCGGGGCCGGCCGCTTCGTGCCCCGCCGGCCGTTCGGGCTATGACAGGGTGATAGGGTGACACGGTGATGGGGACAAGGCGATACTATCGGCACCGTCAGGAGGTCACTCTGTCGCCTTCTCACCTTGTCGAATGGAGCAACTGCAATGAGCTCATCCTCTCTGAACCCGGCCCGCACCGTCGCTGAGCTGAAGGAGCTCCGGGCCCTCACCGGCGACGCAAACGGCGCCCAGCGCGTGGCCTGGACCGACACGTGGGCCAAGGCGCGGGCTTGGATGCGCGCCAAGCTCGACGAACTGCCGGTGGAGGTGGAGACCGACGAGGCCGGCAATGTCTGGGCCACGCTGCGGGGCGCCTCCGACGAGAGCCTGCTGATCGGCGGCCACATCGACTCGGTGCCGAACGGCGGCTGGCTCGACGGCTGCCTGAACCTCCTGGCCGGCTTGGAGGTGTTGCGCCGGATCGCCGCCGAGGGCACGCCGCCGGTCACGGTGCGCCTGGTGGACTGGGCCGACGAGGAGGGCGCCCGCTTCGGCCGCAGCCTCTTTGGCTCCAGCGCTTTCTCGGGCAACCTGGAGCCGGAGGAGCTGGCCGAGCTGAAGGACAGCGCCGGCACGCCGCTGCCCGAGGCCCTCGCCGCCCACGGCGTGGACCTGCGCCGGGCGAAGCTGGCGGGCCGGCAGGCCCAAGGCGCCGCGGCCTACCTCGAGCTCCATATCGAGCAGGGGCCGGTGCTGGAGAGCATGGGCCTGCCCCTCGGCGTGGTGATCGGCACCTTCGGCGTGGAGCGCCACAGTATCACCTTCACCGGGCAGGCCGCCCACGCCGGCTCGACGCCGATGGACCAGCGGCGCGACGCCTTCGGCGCCGCGGCCAAGCTCGGCCTGGAGATCCGGGAGATCGCGAAGCGCCACGGCGGCGTCTGCACCGTGGGCAGCTGCATCACGAAGCCCGGCATCGTCACGGCCGTCGTTGGCGAGTGCACCATCACCCTGGACCAGCGGCACATGGAGGCTGAGGCACTGGCGACGATGCTGCGCGAGGCCAGAGAGGCCTCCGAGCGCTTCGCGGCCGAGGAGAAGTGCGAGGTGAGCTGGGAGCGGAGTTGGCGCATCGAGCCGATCCCCTTCCATCCCGAGCTGATCGACATGGGCGAGGCCGCTATCCGCGCCGTGAGCGGTTCGGGCCACCGCATGCCGAGCGGGCCGCTCCATGACGCCGCCGAGGTGGCCCGGGCGGGCATCCCCACGGTGATGCTCTTCGTGCAGAGCCTGCGGGGCATCTCCCACAACAAGATCGAGGACACCCTCGAGGAGCATATCGAGCTCTCGGTGCGGGCCCTCGACCGGCTCGCCACCTCGACGATCGCCTGGATCCTGGATTAGGGCGCCGTAGGTTTTTCTGGAGAGGAGCATGTAAGCCGCCTCCAAGCGCCGTCCCAAAGGCCAAACGCCGCCCCCAAATGCCGTCCCTCAAGCGCCCAAACGCCGCCCCCAAACGCCGTCCCTCAAGCGCCCAAACGCCGCCCCCCAAGCTTCAAGCTTGGGGGGCGGCTCATGCAGCAGCGTTAGAGGGCGCTTGGGGCGGCCCAGACAGTGGTAGCACAGGTACGAGCTACAGCTCCTCCCGCAGCCGCTCCACCAGTTGGGCCAGGGCGGCCTGCATGCGCTCGTTATTCTCGGCGTGGACGCCGAGCACGGCGAAGTAGCCGGGGGTGACGAGCGCAGCCAGGTAGGTGAGGGCCTCGGCCTCGATCGTGAAGGCGCGCACGGCGCCGGAGCCGACCCGTTGGGATGCGGCGGTGGCGCTCGCGGCCAGCGCGGCCAGCTCCAGCTCGGCCAGATTGGCGTCGATGCCGTCGTCGCCCTCGTTGAAGATCAGCTCGACGCCCACGCCGTCGATCCCAACCACGCCGGCGAACTTCGCCTCGGCAACCTGGTCGAGCGTCTGGTTGAGGATATCGCTCAGGCTCACGGGAGGCTCCTTCGGATTATCGCACTTCTGCGCGGCCGGGCCGCCCTTACGATCCTATCCCACAGGGAGCTGCGGCGCTCTCGAGCGGCTACAGCTCGCGCCGGCCCTCGAGGGCCGAGCCGAGGGTATCCGGGTCGGCCCACTCCAGATCGCCACCGGTCGGCAGGCCCCGGGAGAGGCGAGTGACCCGCACGCCCAAGGGCGCGAGATCCTTCAGCAGCAGGAAGGCTGTCGCTTCGCCCTCGGTGTTGGGGTTGGTGGCGAGGATCACCTCATCGGTGGGCTCCGAGCGCACCCTGGCCAGCAACTCGTCGATCTTCAGGTCCTCGCGGTAGATGCCCTCCAGCGGCGCGATGTGGCCGTGGAGCACGTGGTAGAGGCCGCGATAGGCCCCCGTGCGCTCGATCGCCAGTACATCGAGCGGCTCCTCCACCACACAGATCTTCGACTGGTCGCGGGTGGAACTGCTGCAGATCGGGCAGAGCTCCTCCACCGTGATGTTGAAGCAGCGCGAGCAGAGCGTCACTTGGGCCTTCACATCCTGGATGGCCTGCGCGAGCGCTCGCGACTGCTCCTCGTCGGCGCGGAGCAGGTAGAACGTGAGGCGTGAAGCCGTCTTCGGGCCGATGCCGGGCAGCTTGCTGAGCTCCTCGATCAGGCGCGCCACCGGCTCGACGATCAGGCTATTGTCGCTGCGGGTTGTCATAGGAATGCAAAATGCAAAATGCAAAATTCAAAATGGTAAGCCGGGGCGCACTGCCCGGTTTGCATTTTCAATTTTGCATGTTGCATTCCTAGAAGAGGCCGGGGATGCCCTTCATGCCGCCGGTGAGCGGGCCAAGACGCTGCTCGGCGAGCTCCTGGGCCTTCTTCGTGGCATCGCTGAAGGCGGCCACCAGCAGATCCTGGAGCATCTCGACATCGTCCGGGTCCACCACCTCGGGGGAGATGGCGATACTCTGGAGCTCGCGGTGGCCGTTCATCTTCACGGTGATCGCGCCGCCGCCGGCGGTTCCCTCGACCACGGCGCTGGCGAGCTCCTCCTGGATCTTCTGCATCTGGCGCTGCATCTGCTGGGCCATCTGCTGCAGCTGGCGCGGGTTCATACTCTACCTTTCGTCTATGCCTCGTGCTTGTTTGAGCTTACCATACCGCAGCCCGGCTCACAAGCGCGCCGGGGCGCTACTCCTCTGGCTCAATATCGACGATATGAGCGTCGAAGATATTCATCGCCGCCCGCACCAGGGTGTCCTTGCGGGCCTCGCGGATCTGGCTCCGCAGGTCGCGGGCCTCCGGCTTCGCCTCGATCGTGCAGCGGATGGCGTAGGGGGCGCCGAGATGCTTTTTCACCACGGCCTCGACGATCTCGCGGTTCTGCGGCTGCTCGATATTCGTCTTGTGGAAGGGGGAGGCGGCCAGCAGGACGATCGTATTGCCCTCGACATCGATCGGCCGTACATCCTTGAGCAGCGCCTCGATCGTGCGCTTGAGCGGCCGCACATCGCGCTTGATCAGATCCCAGACCTCGATCACCCGCTCCAGCAGCGAGAAGTCGGCGTTCGCCGCTGCCGCCAGCTCGGACGTGCGCGCAGGTGCCCCTGTCGTGGCCCGCGGGGCCGGGGCTTCGGCGCTGGTCGGAGCCGCCTGCGCCGCATCGGTAGGTTCGGCCGGCTGCGCCAGGGGCGGCTCAGCCTGGGCGGTGGGAGTGCTCGGCGGAGCCGCCTGCGCTACGTGCTCAGCCGCCGGATCTACCGGCTGAGGCGCAGGCCGTGTGCGTGGCGCGGGCCGCTGCTGGACGGGCGCCTCCGGTCGACGCTGCGGGAGCGGCTCGGCCGGGC
>DAOUGF010000509.1:0-3342 GCA_034429295.1 Chloroflexaceae bacterium | reverse complement strand
CAACAGATTTGCGGTCGGGGTGGTGTGCGTGCATCGGTTGTGCCGCCTGCCTCCGCACACGGGGTTCCGGAAAGCTGAGCGCCGGCACGCCGGAACGAACAGGGCGCAACCAGCGGGTGTAGGTCACCGCGCTTGGCCAGGGCTCAAGCCCGTCGCTGAGACGAGGTAGCAGATCAGCGATGGCACGGCACTGGCCTCGTGCTTGGGGTCCAGGGGCGAGGCCCCCGGCGCGGGGGGTGTCGGGGGGCGCGCGTGCGCCCCCCGACAAATCAGGCGGGGGGCGGGGCGGCAGCCCCACAGCAGGTGTGGGCAACCTGCCCATCTCGCCGGCGGGGCGCTCAACACCAGCGCCCCTGGACTTTTCACATGCCCTGCACTAAGACCACGGTCCCTTGCGCGGTAGCTGATGATAGCGTATAGTCAATCGGGTTAATATTGGACTAGACAGGAATTATGGTGCCCTGGCGGCGCCGCAAGGAGCGGCTGTGGAGGAGCGACGGGTTGTGCTGATCACCCTCGGGGTGATGATGAGTCTGTTTATGGCCTCGATGGAGAGCACCGTGATCGCCACCGCGATGCCCACCATCGTGAGCCAGCTCGGGGGTCTGGAGAGCTACAGCTGGGTTTTTGCCATCTATATGCTCACCTCCACCACCGTAGGCCCGATCTTCGGCAAACTCTCTGACATCTATGGGCGGCGCCCCGTCTATATGGTGGCGATCAGTATCTTCGCTATCGGCTCGCTGCTCTGCGGGCTGGCAGCAACCATGCCCCAGCTGATCGCCGCACGGGCGGTGCAGGGGCTCGGCGCGGGCGGCCTGATGCCGCTCGCCTTCATTATTGTGGGCGATATCTTCACGCTGGAGCAGCGAGCCAAGGTACAAGGCTTCTTCTCCGGCGTGTGGGGCGTAAGCTCGGTGGCGGGCCCGCTGATCGGCGGCCTGCTGGTGGACCGCGCCTCGTGGCATTGGGTCTTTCTGATCAACCTGCCGGCGGCCGCGATCGCGGCGGCCCTGGTCTGGACGGCGTGGAGCGGGCAGCAGCGCCCGGCCGGCCGGCGGCCCGCGATCGATTATGCTGGCGCGGCGCTGCTCACGGTGACGGTGGTGACGCTGCTGCTTGGCCTGAACGACCTGCGCTCATCTACGGGATTGGTGCTGTTGAGCGTAGCAGCCGTATCGCTCGCGGGGCTGATCTGGGTTGAGCTGCGGGCGGAGTCGCCGATCCTGCCGCTCCGGCTCTTCCGCTGGCGCCTCTTCGCGGTGGCCTGCGCCCACGGCATCCTGGCGGGTTGGGTGCTCTTCGGCGGCATGTCGTACGTGCCGCTCTTCGTGCAGGGCGTGCTCGGCACGAGCGCAACCCAGGCCGGCACCACGCTGACGCCGATGATGCTCTCCTGGGTGCTGGCTTCGATCGTGGGGAGCCGCCTGCTGCTGCGGGTGAGCTACCGCAGCCTGGTGATCACCGGGATGGGCTTCTTCCTGATCGGCGCGCTGCTGATGCTGCGGGTGCGGCCCGAGATGAGCCAACTCGAACTGATGGTGGCCGTCGGCCTGATGGGCCTCGGCATGGGCTGCTCCATCCCCGCCTTCCTGATCGCCGTGCAGAGCACAGTGGAGAAGCACAACCTGGGCGCGGCCACAGCCACCCTGCAGTTCTCGCGCACGATCGGCGGCACCTTCGGCGTGGCCGTGCTCGGCGCGCTGCTCAGCGCCCGCCTCGTCGCCGCCCTGGTGGGCGCGGGCCTCGACCCGGCGATGGTGAATATCGACGCGCTCATCGGCGAGGGCGCGGCAGAGTCGACGGCGCTCAACGCCGAGGCCAGGACGGCGCTCGCCAGCGCCATGGCCCAGATGTTCGCGACAACGACCGTGGTGGCCGCCCTCGCCTTCGGCGTCACCTTCCTGGCGCCCCGGATCAGCCTCAGAGGCGCAGCCGACCGCCGAGAGCGCCAGGAGGAGGCGGCAGCCGCCGCAGATTAGCGCCACGGGCGCTATCCATAGCAGTACCACCTTCCTTCGGGTGAACGTTTTTGTGGGCCGGAGGGCGAGCGTAGCGACTCGCCCCTCCGGCTCACACTGTTTGAGGGCGAGGCATTAACGCGCGGCAGCGCCGCGAATCGCTGCCCGAATGGCTCGAAATAGTCTACTTTTCGCACATCTTCTGACGGAAAAGACAGATCATTCAGAGCCGATTTATGGCTTGACAATGCGGTAAACACACGATACGGTAGAACCTACACACCGTATCAGCCAAACAGCTCCCGGCCCACGCTCTAGCATCTCCGATCGCGCGGAGCATCGCCAGCTTGGACCAGCGTCCGTCTCAGGTGTCCTCACCTGGGCGCGGTCGCCCATGGCAGGGAAAGCCCACCCTGTACGCGACGACGCGGATGATGTCACTGACGACGATCCAACGGGATCTGCTCCGCCTGCTGCTGCGGGCCCAGCAACCCCTTAGCGCGGCGGCCCTCGGGCAGGAGCTGCAGCTCAGCGCCCACCAGGTCCACTACTGCCTGCGCGAGGTGCGATCCTGGCTGGGGCGCCGCGAGGCGGAGCTGCGTAACACGCGAGGCGTCGGCATCCAGCTGATCTGCGCTCCGGAGCGCAGGAGCGTTCTGCTCGCCGAGCTGACGTCGCAGCCAGCCTTCCAGCTGATCGTGGGCGCCGGCCAGCGCCAGCAACTGCTCGCCTTCCAGCTGCTCACCGGCTGCGGCCCCCAGATCCTCAGCCAGTTCCAGGCCGATCTCGCGGTCGCCCGCGCCACGGTGCTCAAGGACCTGGAGGCGATCGAGCCCTGGCTGGGGCAGTTCCAGCTGACGATCGCGCGCCGCCAGCACCGCGGCTTCTGGCTCGACGGCGCCGAATTGGCCAGGCGCCAGGCTCTCGCCGCCCTGCTCGCCGGCGATGTCCCCTTCGACCGGCCGCTCATGGCGCTGCGCCAGAGCCAGGGCCCCACCTTCGCCCTCGCCCACGACGCCCGGCTCCTGCCCATCGCCGGCGCCGTGAACGAGCTGCTGGCCGAGTTGGAGCTGCCGCTGGCCCACTGGAGCGTCGGCAGGGCCGAGGCCGCCCTGGGCGGCCGCTTCGCCGAAGAGGCTGTGGGTGAGCTCGCCCTGGCGCTCGCCATCCAGATCCAGCGCGTCCGGCGCGGCTGGACGGTGACATGGGACGATGAGACGCTCGCCTGGATCCGCTCTCAGGCGCCCTGGCCCGTGGCCGAGGAGCTCGGCGCCCAGCTCTGGCCCACGCTCCCCCGGCCAGCGCTGGAAGCGGAGAACGCCGCCCTGGCCGTGCAGCTGCTGGCCCGCCCTCGGGATGAGCCCTGGCGCAGCGACCTCGC
>DAOUGF010000508.1:0-4948 GCA_034429295.1 Chloroflexaceae bacterium | reverse complement strand
GCCGCCCGTCGCGCCAGAGCCACAAGATCCACCGGGCGCGACTCCAGCTGGAGCTGCCCCCGCTGCAGGCTCGCCAGATCGAGCAGCGAGTCGATCAGCCGATCGAGGCGCCTGGCCTGCCCCACGATCACGCGGAGCGTATCCTGGTCGCGCCGCGGGAGGTGGCCCTGCCGCGCCGCCCGCAGCTGTAAGGACTGAGCGTAGCCGGCGATGGTGCTCAGCGGTGTCTTCAGCTCGTGAGCCGCGACCGCGAGCAACTCGTCGCGGGCGCGCAGAGCCTGCTCGGCGGCCCGCAGGCGCCGGCGCAGCAGGCCGATCGCCACACCGGCCAGCGCCGTCACCACTAGCGCCATAGCGATGGGAAGCAGCTCTGCTGCCATGACTCCTCCTTCCACCGGGTGCGCCGTGCGCCCCAGGTCTGCAGGGTGGAGCGCAGACACCTTCACCATAGCAGGTCGAGCTGAAGCCAGGATGAAGCCTCGTTAACGGAAGGATGAAGCACCCCTGTGCTATACTGCGCCCGCAGGAGGAGGCGTATGGCAACGATTCTGGTTGTGGATGACGACCCGAAGATCCGCAGCGTCCTCGGCCGTGGGCTGCGCTTCGAGGGCTACACGACCTATCTCGCCGCCGATGGCCAGGAGGCGCTGCAGATCGCCCGGACGAGCGCGCTCGACCTGGTTGTGCTGGATGTGATGCTGCCCGGCATGGATGGCCTGGAGGTCTGCCGCCGGTTGCGCCGCGGCAGCAGCGTGCCGATCCTCATGCTCACGGCGCGCGACGCCGTGCCCGACCGCATCGCCGGCCTCGACAGCGGCGCCGACGACTATCTGGTTAAGCCGTTCGACTTCGACGAACTGCTGGCCCGCGTCCGCGCGCTGCTGCGCCGCAGCCAGCCCCATGGCGAGGAGGTGCTCTCCTACGCCGATCTCGAACTCAACACGGCCACCCGCGAGGCCTTCCGCAACGGTCGCCGCATCGACCTGACAACGCGGGAGTATGAGCTGCTGCTGCTCTTGATGCGCCACCCGCGACAGGTGCTCACCCGCGATCAGATCCTGAACCAGATCTGGGGCGACGCCCAGGTTGAGAGTAACGCGATCGAGGTCCATATCGGGCGGCTGCGCGATAAGCTCGAGAGCAACGGCGAGCCCCGGCTGATCCAGACCATCCGCGGTGCTGGCTACGCGCTGCGCGAGGACGGGTGATGCGGCGCGCATCCGGCCTGCGGCTGCGCCTGACGATCGCCGCAGCGCTGCTCAGCGGCGGGGTTTTGCTGCTCTTGGCCCTCGGGCTCTCGCTGGCGCTGTCGTCGTATCTGCTCAGCACGACCGATGCGCGGCTGCAGGCCCGCGCCGCCGAGCTCGCCGCCACACTCGCAGCGGCAAGCGATGCGGAGCGCGCAGCGCGGCTGGAGGCGCTGGCGCCGCTGCTCGCGGCCGATGGCGTCGTCGCGCTGCTCATGGCCGACGGCGCGGTGCAGGCGAGCGCCCCAGGAGCGCCGCCGCTCGACCTCGCGCCGCTCGCGGCGCAGGCGAGGCAGGGCGAGCCGGTCACTGGCGTCGGCCAGGGCGGCGAGCGCTTCCGGCTGCTCGCCAGCCCGCTCGCCCAGGACGACCCAACGGGCCCCATGCTCCTCGTCGCCCAGCCCCTCGCCGCGCTCGACCGCGCGACGACCATGGCGCGCCTGCTCCTGCTCCTGGGTGGGGCCATCGCGGCGGCCCTGATCACAGGCGGCATGGCCCTGCTCCTGCGGCGCGAGCTCGCGCCGCTCAACAGCCTGATGCAGGGCGCGGCGGCGATCGCCAGCACCGCCAACTACCATCAGCGCCTGCCGGCGCCGGAGGGCGCCAGCGAACTGGCCGAGCTCGCGGCGACGCTCAACCAGCTGATTATGACCGTTGAGCGGACGCTGGAGCAGCAGCGGGCGTTCCTGGCCGACACCTCTCACGAGCTACGCTCGCCGCTCACCGTCGTCCTCGCGAACCTGCACCTGCTGCGCCGCAACCTCACCGCCGACGAGCGCGAGCTCTCGGTCGCCGAGGCCACCGCGGAGGCGCAACGGATGCGCCGCCTGATCAACGAGCTGCTCCTGCTCGCCCAATCCGACGCCGCCCAGGTGATCGCCCAGGCGCCGGTGCGGCTTGATGAGCTGGTCGCCGAGGCGGTCGACGCCGTCCAGCGCTTAGCGCCGGGCCACCACTATCGGGTTGAGGCCTCGGAGCCGCTCGTGGTGATCGGCGACGAGGAGCGGCTGACACAGCTCGTCCGCAACCTGCTAGAGAACGCGGCCGCCCACACCCCGCCCGGCACAACCGTCGCTGTGCGCCTGCGCCGCTGCGATAAGTCCGCGCAGCTGACGGTTGCCGACAACGGGCCGGGCATCGCGGCTGCCCATCTCCCGCGGCTCTGGGATCGCTACTACCGCGTGGATAAGGTGCGCTCGCGGAGCAGCGGCGGCACAGGGCTCGGCCTGCCGATCGTCAAATATATCGCCGAGGCCCATAACGGCCAGGTCGCCGTGGAGAGCGTCGAGGGCGAGGGCAGCACGTTCACCGTCGAACTGCCGCTCGCCCCTGAGGCCGCCTGGAGCTGAGCACGGCGGGCATAGCTCCTCGCGCCCATCCCTACTGTCCCGAGACTGTATCCACACGCGCAAACAGCTCGATCAGCCGGGCTCTGAGCTCCTCGGGCAGCGGTGGCTGAAGGATGGAGGCAACGTTCGCTTCCAGATGCTCGATCTTCCCGGTGCCGCTCAACACCACATGGATGCCTGGCTCGGCACGGCAGAAGCGGTAGGCCGCGTCAGGAAGGCTCCTCGCCGCTGTTAGGACAAAACCGAGCGGATCCTGGGGATCCAGCGCCGTTGGGTCGATCAGCCTCTGTTGGATGAGCTCGCCGATAGTCTCGCGCAGCTTCTCGGGACGGCTCAGCGCATCCCGCACGGCGAACATACACAGCACCCCTGTCTCGCGGCGCCTGGCCTCCGCCAGCACTCGCTCGCGGGCCGACTGGTTGAGGATGTTGAAGCCCACCATCACGACATCCCAATAGTTGTCGTGGATGGCCCGCGTCAGCATCTGGTGGCCGGTGTCGACCGCAAAGGCCTCGGTGATCCCCAGGAAGCGGAGCTTCCCCGCCTCGCGCAGCCGCAGCAAGGCGGGAACGAGCTCCGCGACGGCGTGGTCGTACTGATCGGCCCGCACGCCATGCAGGTGGTAGATATCGACATAGTCGGTCTGCAGGCGCCTCAGACTGTCATCCAGCCCGCGTGTGAGCTCCGCGGCGGTGATCAGCCGCCCTTCATAGCTGAGCGACTTCTTGGTCGAGAGCAGAATCTCCTCCCGGCGCACTTCCCGGAGCGCCCTGCCGATGATCGCCTCGGTTCCGTAGGCTTCGGCGGTGTCGATGAAGTTGATGCCAAGCTCAAGCGCGCGCCGCACGACCCGCGCCGACTCCTCCTCGCTGGCGCCCGTGCGCTGGCCGAGGCGGCTGTGCCCGCCGGCGCCAAGGCCGAAGACACTTGCCCGTAATCCCGTCTTGCCGAGCGTGACATATTCCATATCCGGGGCTCCTTCTCGTTGCGCTGGACACCGTTGGGCCCATTCTAGAGCATCGGTCAGGTGAAGTCACCACAGAGGCGCCGGGACAGGGCCACGGCCGAAGTTCAGCCTAAGTGCCGAAGCGCGGAGCGGCTCGTTGCTCCACACTGGGCGTATTCAGCACTACGCCCCGATCCCACGCGGCTCGTGAAAGGAACGACATGAGCATAGATACGCTCCAGGTGGTACCCATCGACCTGCGCAACGCCACCGAACACGAGTACGCCGCCTTCAACGCGCTCGTGAATCGCCAGGAGGCCGAGCGCTTCCCGGAAGATCCGCCGACCCCGCTGGAGGAGCGGAGGAACTGGCTCCAGAACGCGCCCTCTATGCTGATTATGGGGAACTGGGTTGTCTGGAACGCCGACGAGACAGAGATGATCGCCGAGGCCAGCACCTGGATCTGGGACTCGGGCCAGAATAAGCACGCCCTGGAATTCACCATCAACGTGCAGCCCGAGTATCGCCGCCGCGGCCTGGCCAGGCGCCTCCTCGCCGCCGTCGCCGACTACGCCGAGCAGCAGGGGCGCCGCACGCTGATCACCGTCACCAACGACCGCGTGCCCGCCGGCGTCGCCTTTATGGAGCGGGTTGGCGCGGAGCGCGGCCTTCAGACCCACGTCAACCAGCTGGCGCTCAGCGACCTGAACCGCGAGCTCATCCAGGGCTGGCTGGCCCGCGCCCCCGAGCGCGCCAGCGGCTTCGAGGTCGGCTTCTGGGACGGGCCATACCCCGAGGAGGAGCTGGAGGGGATCGCCGGGCTCCACAACGTGATGAATACTGCCCCCCGCGGCGACCTCGATCTGGAGGACTCGATCACCACGCCGGAGATGCTGCGGGGTTGGGAGGCCTCGATGGCGGCCACCGGCGAGCAGCGCTGGACGGCCTATGCCCGCGAGCGGGCCACGGGCGCCTTCGCCGGCTTCACCGAGGTGTTCTGGAACCCGAACCGCCCCCACCTGCTCTATCAGGGCGCCACGGGCGTCTACCCGCAGTTCCGCAACCACGGCTTGGGCCGCTGGCTGAAGGCCGCGATGATCGAGCGGGTGCTGCGGGAGCGGCCCAGCGTGCGTTTCATCCGCACGGGCAACGCCGACTCGAACGCCCCAATGCTCAAGATCAACTACGAGCTCGGTTTCAAGCCTTTCATCGCCGACACCATCTGGCAGGCCGACATCGCGAAGGTGCGGGAGTACTTGGGCCTGCATGGCTGATGCGACGTCCAAGGGGGCAGGCCGCCCCCGCACCCCCGGCTCGGTGTCTGCGGGGCGCTGCCCCGCGACCCTACCACCTGCACGGTGGGTGAGGATGCGAGCGGGCTCTGCCCCTCGCGCTCCCCGCCAAGG
>DAOUGF010000507.1:0-3216 GCA_034429295.1 Chloroflexaceae bacterium | reverse complement strand
CCTTGGCGGGGAGCGCGAGGGGCGGAGCCCGCTCGCATCCCCACCCACCGTGTAGGTGGCACTGCTTAGGGGAGCGCCCTTGGGGCAGAGAGCGGAGCGCCAGCACCTTGGCGGGGAGCGCTAGGGGCGGAGCCCGCTCGCATCCCCACCCACCGTGCAGGTGGTACGGGCTTGGGGCAGCGCCCCGCCGCCGGGGGGTGGGACGGCGGACGCAGTGGCGCGAAGCGCTTGCGCCCCGCGCCGCCATCAACGCCGCTCGACTCTGAAGTGATAGCAGCCGGAACCCAACGTAAGGATCACCGTCTCACCGGCCTGCCGAAGCCCACAAAGACCTTCCACCCGCTCCAGGGGCTGCCCCTGCTCGGAGATCGCCTCGAGCGATGACGCTTGCAGATGAACCAGACCCTCAGTGTTAGGCGGGATGGTCACAGATAGCTGGAAGTGATCATCCTCGAGCTTCCACTTCGACTCGATCCGGCCATACATCGAGTCGAGGCTGGCGTTGACGTAGCTCAGCTGTCCGCCGGGCTGGGGTTGAATATGGAAGCGCTTATAGCCCGGCGCAGCCGGGTCCACCTCGATCCCCGCCACAACGCGGTACAACCACTCGCCGATGGCGCCATAGGCGTAGTGGTTGAACGAGTTCATACTGGCATCCTGAAAGCTGCCATCAGGCTTGATGCCGTCCCAGCGCTCCCAGATCGTCGTAGCGCCCTGTTTGACCGGATACAGCCACGATGGGCAACTCTCCTGATTGAGCAGCTCGTACGCTACATCGCTGTGGCCGTAGCGGCTCAACACGTGGCACAGATAGGGCGTACCCACAAAGCCAGTGGTCACGTGATAGCCGCCGCGGCGGATCTCCTCTACCAGGCGCTCGACGGCCAGCGGGCGCACCGGTTCCGGCAGCAGATCGAACTGCAACGCCAGCACATAGGCCGTCTGGGTGTTCGGGCCAACCCGACCGGAGGGCGTCACAAACTCAGCACAAAAAGCTGCCCTCACCTTCGCCGCGAGCTCAGCGTAGTGTTCCGCGTCGCTCGTCCTGCCTAGCACGCGGGCCGCCTCCGCCAGCAGTTGGGCGCTGTGGGCAAAAAAGGCCGTGGCGACGAGCTCGGTGTTGGTGACGGGGGTGGGCCGGCGGGCGTCCTGCCCGCGGTAATCCAGCCAATCGCCGAACTGAGCGTCCTTCCGCCAGATATAGTCATCGTCGACCCGCTGCCGCATGAACTCCACCCAGCCGACCATGCTCTCGTACTGCTCTTCCAGCAGGCGAGCGTCGCCGTAGCAGAGGTAGATCGTCCACGGACAGATCACAGCGGCGTCGCTCCAGCCGGCCGCCCCAGCGGCGGGGAGCGGGTTCGGCTCGCCGGAGCGCATCCTGGTTAAGGCATCCGGCACCACAAACGGCACGCTGCCGTTTGGCAGCTGATCGGCGCTCAGATCGCGCAGCCATTTGGTAAAAAAGGCGGCGACGTTCATATTAAAGCAGGCGGTGCGGATGAAGACTTGGGTATCGCCTGTCCAGCCCAGGCGCTCATCCCGTTGAGGGCAGTCGGTGGGCACATCCACAAAGTTGCCTTTTTGCCCCCAGACAATATTGCGCTGCAGCTGGTTGATCAGCGGGTTGGAACATTCGAACGTGCCGGTCGACGGCATATCTGAGTGGAGCACAACGCCTGTGAACTGATCGAGCGTGGGCTCGCCAGGGAAGCATTCCACCGCCACATACCGGAACCCTTGAAAACTAAAATGGGGCTCGAAGAGCTCGTCGGCGTCCGTAAGGCCGCTCAAGGTGTAGCGCGTGGTCTGATCTGCGGAGCGTAGATTTTCGGTATACAGATTGCCCTGCTGGTCCAGCACCTCGGCGTGACGCAGGGTGATGGTGGTGCCTCGCGGCCCGCGAACGCGGATCTGCACCCAGCCGACCATATTCTGGCCGAAGTCAAGGATCGTCTCGCCCTTCGGCGAGCGCAGGATGCGCACCGGCTGGAGCAACTCCTGGCGGCGGACAAAGGGGCCCGTTTGGGCGACGATCTTGGCTTTGGGAGGGTCGAGCCGGCGCACGCCGCGCCAATCGGAGTCATCGTAGCCGGCCTGATCCCAGCCAGGCCTTTCCAGGCGAGCATCGTAAGTTTCGCCCAAGTAGAGGTCCGACATCAGGATGGGGCCGTGGGCGGCCCGCCACGCCTCATCGCTGCCGATGATCTCGACCCGGCCGTCGGCGTAGGTGAGGTGAAGTTGCAGCAGCAGCGCCAGCCGGTCGCCGTAGACGTTGCGGTGCCCGCGGTGGCCCAGAAAGCCGCGGTACCACCCATCGCCGAGCATAGCGCCAAGCACATTCTCGCCCTCGCGCAGCATGCCGGTCACATCGTAGGTCTGATATTGCAGCCGGTGGTCATAGCTGGTCCAGCCAGGAGTGAGCAGGGCATCGCCGACGCGCTGGCCGTTCAGCCGCAGCTCGTAGAGGCCCAGGCTCGTGGCGTAGATGCGGGCGGAGACGATCCCGCTTCCGGCCGTAAAACTGCGGCGCAGCAGCGGTGCGGGCTGCGGGCGGCTCCTATCCTCGTCCCAATCCGGCGTGATCCACTGCGCCTGCCAGCCGCTGCTATCTAGCAGACCCATCTCCCAGAAAGCAATCTCGCTCCACTGCGAGGGCGTATCGTGCTCATCCCATCCCCGCCCCTGCCAGTAGCAGCGTTGGCCGGGCTGCAGGGCGGGGCCCTCGTACGGGATGTGCAGCGAGCGGTCGGAGATCACTTTGCCCGTATCCCAGACCAGGCCGACAGCCGAGCCATCGAGCGCCGTCGGGCTACCGGCTACCCTGATGCGGTACGCCGTCTGCCGTGCGCCGCGATGCCGGGCGCTGCTCTGCCAGCTCAGGCGCGGCTGGCGCACATCCAGGCCGATAGGATTGACTAGATATTCACAGACAAGCTTGTCTGGGGTGAGCATGGCTCGTTTCCCTTCATTCTTGGAGGCCGTGGGACCGGGCAGCAGAAAGGCGCGGGGTCTAAGACCTCGCGCCTTTCTAAGTGTAGCCGTAAAGCCCAGGAGCTTTAGCGCCAGGATACGAGGGCTTCATCCGCTTCGGGGGCCGGCGCTCTTACGCCGTGGAAGCCCGCCAAGGTCCGGTTGGGAGCGTCACTTGGCCGCCAGGCGCTCGATCAACGCCTGCAACTCCTCGGCGGCCTGGTCAACAGTGAGCTCGCCATA
>DAOUGF010000506.1:0-9799 GCA_034429295.1 Chloroflexaceae bacterium | reverse complement strand
ACGGGCTTGTGCCGTAGCCCTGCGCAGAGCACATGCACGGTGGTTGCGCCCTGTCCGTTCCGGCGTGCCGACGCCAAACTTTCCGGAACCCGGCGTGCGGAAGCGCACGGCACAACCGATGCTCACACACCACCCCGACCGGAGATCCGCCGCCGGCCGAGACTGATCTGCTACCTCGTCTCAGCTACGGGCTTGTGCCGTAGCCCTGCGCAGAGCACATGCACGGTGGTTGCGCCCTGTCCGTTCCGGCGTGCCGACGCCAAACTTTCCGGAACCCGGTGTGCGGAGGCTGGCGGCACAACCGATGCTTGCACACCTCCCCGAGCAGAGATCTGCCGCCGGGCGAGGCGGATGGCTCTGCCCGTCGATCAGACGGGTACGCCGCCGGGCGCAGGCACAGCACAACCTTCGGGCTTGGGGGTGGTCCGGAGGGGGCGTTGCCCCCTCCGGCGGGGGTGCAGGGGGCGGAGCCCACCTGCAGAAGCGCTCACCGCCCAAGGTGATACTGCCTCGGGGCAGCCGCCCTGAACGGACGCGCACGGGGGTGCGGGGCCGTCGCCCCGAACGAGCGGCGGGAAGCCGCACCGCGGCTTTGACATTTACAATCGCGTGCGGTAGAGTTAAGCGGTTTTGTCGGGCACTACAGCCAGCTAGAGGAGGCTCCGAATATGAGCAAGAAGTGGGTCTACCTGTTCCGCGAGGGCGACGCGTCGATGCGCGATCTGCTCGGCGGGAAGGGCGCCGGCGTCGCCGAGATGACGCGCACCGGCGTGCCGGTGCCCCCCGGCTTCACGATCACCACCGAGGCCTGTAACACCTACTACGAGCTGGGTCAGCAGCCGCCCGAGGGCCTCTGGGAGCAGGTCTTCGAGGCCCTGAAGGATATCGAGGCCCAAACGGGCAAGAAGTTCGGCGACCCCGCCAACCCCCTGCTCGTCTCGGTCCGCTCTGGCGCCAAGTTCTCCATGCCCGGCATGATGGACACGGTGCTTAACCTCGGCCTCAACCAGGAGACCCGCGAGGGCCTCGCGAAGCTCACCGGCAACCCCCGCTTCGCCGCCGACGCCTACCGCCGCTTCGTCCAGCTCTTCGGCAAGATCGTTCTCGGCGTGGACGGCGAGCGCTTCGAGCACGTGATGGACGAGCGCAAGGGCCACGGCCAGCGCCAGGACACCGACCTCTCCGCCGAGGAGTTGCTCGATATCGCCGAGGAGTTCAAGCGGATCATCAAGCAGGACGCCGGCGTCGACTTCCCCGAGGATCCGAGCGAGCAGCTGCGCGAGGCCGTGATGGCCGTCTTCCGCTCCTGGAACGGCCGCCGCGCCCGCGACTACCGCCGCATCAACAAGATCCCCGATAACCTCGGCACGGGCGTGAACGTCCAGGCCATGGTCTTCGGCAACATGGGCGACGACTCCGCTACCGGCGTGGCCTTCACCCGCAACCCCAGCACCGGCGACCCCGAGATCTTCGGCGAGTACCTCGTGAACGCTCAGGGCGAGGACGTGGTGGCCGGCGTGCGCACCCCGCAGCCCATCTCTCGCCTCAAGGAGACGATGCCCGAGGTCTACCAGCAGTTCCACGATATCGCTAAGCGCCTCGAGGCCCACTACAAGGACGTGCAGGACGTCGAGTTTACGATCGAGCGCGGCAAGCTCTGGATGCTGCAGACCCGCGCCGGCAAGCGCACCGGCGCCGCCGCCGTGAAGATCGCGGTCGACCTGGTGCGCGAGGGCGTGATCGACAAGGCCACCGCCGTCCAGCGCGTCGAGCCCGCCGCCCTCGATCAGTTGCTCCACCCGATGATCGACCCGAAGGCCCGCGCCAAGGCCCAGGTGCTCACCACCGGCCTGCCGGCCTCGCCCGGCGCCGCCAGCGGCACGGCTGTCTTCGATCCCGACGAGGCCGAGCAGCTGGCCGCCAATGGCGAGAAGGTGATCCTCATCCGCGTCGAGACGGCCCCTGAGGACTTCCACGGCATGGTCGCGGCCCAGGCCATCCTTACCGCCCGCGGCGGTATGACCAGCCACGCCGCCGTGGTCGCCCGCGGTATGGGCAAGCCCTGCGTGGCCGGCGCCGGCGATCTGCGGATCAACTACCGCGATCAGTCGGTGAGTGTGAACGGCACCACGATCAAGAAGGGCGACTGGGTGACGCTGGACGGCAGCACCGGCGAGGTGTTCGCCGGCCAGATGCCCACGGTGGAGCCCGAGCTCTCCGGCGACTTCGCCGAGCTGATGAGCTGGGCCGATGAGTTCCGCAAGCTCGGCGTGCGGGCCAACGCCGACATCCCCCGCGATGCCCAGGTGGCCCGGCAGTTCGGCGCCGAGGGCATTGGCCTCTGCCGCACCGAGCACATGTTCTTCGAGGGCGACCGCATCGACGCCGTGCGCGAGATGATCCTCGCCGACAGCGAGGAGGAGCGCCGCGCCGCCCTCGCCAAGATCGAGCCGCTCCAGCAGGGCGACTTCGAGGGCCTCTTCCGCGCCATGGCCGGCCTGCCCGTCACCATCCGTACCCTCGACCCGCCGCTGCACGAGTTCCTCCCCCACAACGCCGAGGAGATCGATGCTCTCGCCAAGAAGCTCGGCGTTGATCCCGCCAAGGTGCGGGCCCGCGTGGAGCAGCTCCACGAGGCCAACCCGATGCTCGGCTTCCGCGGCTGCCGCCTCGGCATCATCTACCCCGAGATCACCGAGATGCAGGCCCGCGCCATCTTCAAGGCCGCCGTCGCGGTGAAGAAGGAGGGCATCGACGTCCACCCCGAGGTGATGATCCCGCTGGTTGGCAACATCAGCGAGCTCAAGGTCCAGGAGGAGCTGGTGCGCCGGGTGGCGAGCGAGGTGTTCGCCGAGGCCGGGGTGGAGATCCCCTACCTGGTCGGCACGATGATCGAGCTGCCCCGCGCCGCCCTCACCGCCGACGAGATCGCCCAGACGGCCGAGTTCTTCAGCTTCGGCACCAACGACCTCACCCAGACCACCCTCGGCCTCTCCCGCGACGACGCCGGCCGCTTCCTGCCGCTCTACGTGGAGCGCAAGATCATGCCGGACGACCCCTTCCAGACGATCGACCAGCGCGGCGTGGGCCAGCTGGTGCAGATCGGCACGGAGCGCGGCCGCAGCACCCGCCCCGATCTGAAGGTGGGCATCTGCGGCGAGCACGGCGGCGACCCTGCCTCGGTGGAGTTCTTCCACAAGGTCGGCCTCAACTACGTCAGCTGCTCGCCCTACCGCGTGCCGATCGCTCGCCTCGCCGCCGCCCAGGCCGCGCTTGGGGAGGCAAGGCGGGATAAGTAGGGGTTTGGATCGCGAAAGGCGCGATAGCTTCGCCGCGAAAAACGCGAAACGAAGGTTCGAACCTTCGAAAGGGAAGACGCGGAACGAAGTGGCGCGAAGCGCTTAAGAAAGGTGCGAAAGGGCGCGGAGGGCAGAACGATCTGCCCTCCGCGCCCCTTTGTGTCTCCGTGCCCTCTACGTCTCCGCGCTTTCTGTGCCTCCGCGCCCTTTGTGTCTCCGCGCCCTCCGTGCATCCGCGGCGCAACCAGCCGGCTACCCGCCCATACCCCGCAGGCGCGCGTCGAGTGCGCGGATGTCGTCGAGGCGTTCGCGCAGGTAGCCGGCCAGGATCTGGATGATCGCCAGGGCCACCTCGCCGTGCCCGGTCAGCAGCTCGTAGAAGGGCCGGTGCTCGATCTGCAGCAGCAGGCTGTCCTCCAGGGCCGTCACCGTGGCGCTGCGTGGCTCCGGGTCGAGCAAGGCCATCTCGCCGAACACGGCCCGCTCGCCCAGCTCGTTCAGTGTGCGCTCGCCGTCGTGGACCCGCAACCGGCCCCGCGCTACGATGTACATGCTGGTGCCAGGATCGCCCTTCGCGAAGACGGCCTTCCCTGCCGGCAGCTCCTCCTCCCGCAGCAGCGCCGCCAGCTCCAGCAGCGCCTCGTCGGGCGCCCCTGCGAAGATCGCCACCGACTTGAGCACCAGCAGTTTCTCCAGTGTGGTGAGCATAGTAGAAGGTAGGTGTGCTGCGTCGCGACGCTGGCCTTTGTCGTCGATCATCGGGCGCCCCAAGCCGCGATTGGGGTGACGCCAGCGAAGACTCGTTGGCCAAGCGGGACGATCGGCTGCGCCAGCCCCGCCGGGATCAGTAGATCGGTCCGTGAGCTGAACTTGATCAGCCCGATCCGATCGCCGCTGCGCACGGCTGTGCCGGGCCGCGGGTAGCAGACGATCCGCCGCGCCACCAGGCCGGCGATCTGGAGAACGAGGATCGGCCCGCCCGGCGTGTCGATGCTGATCGTATTGCGCTCGTTTCGCCCCTCCACACCCGGCTCCCAGGCGGTCTGAAAGCGGCCGGGCCGGTATTCTACCCGCCGGACGATGCCCGCGGCAGGGCTGCGGTTGATATGCACGTCGAACAGCGAGAGGAAGATGGCGATGCGCCAGGCAGGGCCGCCCAGTTCCGGCGCCTCCACACGCTCGATCCTGACCACCCGACCGTCGGCGGGGGCGTAGAGCAGCGCGGGGTCCGCAGGGATGACCCGCTCGGGGTCGCGGAAGAAGAAGGCGAGCAGGCCGGCCACGGCGAGGGGTCCATAGGCGAGGCGTTCGCTGCGGCCAGCGGCCAGAGCCGCGAGGCTGAGGCATGCAGCGATGAACGGCCAACCCTCACGGGCGACCAGAGGGCGAGCGTGGCGGGGCGATGGACGGCTCATCAGGATGCTCGGCAAAGAGGGCCTCGGCGGCCCGCAGGTCGGCAGGGGTGTCGATCTCGTACCACGGGCAGTCGCCCACCGGCACCGCCCGCATCCGGGCCTGCCCGCGGGCGGTGAGTGCGCCGAACACCACCTCGTAGTAGTCGTGGGGGCCGGCGGCGGCGAGATGAGCGTGGAGCGCGGGCGCCAGGCAGCCGGCGGAGAACGCCCGGCTCAGCCGGTAGACATTGACGGTCTTGTAGTAGGCGGCGTGGGCCGGAGCTCGCTCGGCCCAGGGCACGAAGCGGCTGATGAAGCCGTCGGCGTCGAGCAGCGCGAGCGTGCCCTGCATCCAAGGCGCGAGCGGGGCGAGGACGGCGGCGGCCGGGTGGGAGGCAGCGGCGCAACGCCTGAGGATCGTGGGGTCGAGGACCAGATCGCTCTCCAGCAGCAAGGTATCGTCGGCGCAGAGCTGCGGCACGGCCAGGGCCAGCGAGTAGCTGTTGTTGGTGGTGCGGTAGGCCGGGTTCTCGACATAGACGATCGGCAGGCCGCGGTAGGCGTCGCCGAGGGCAGCCCGCAACCCGGCGCCGCCGTGGCCTACCACCAACACCACCCTGCTGAGGTCGAGGGTCGCCAAGTCGTCGAGCAGCCGCTCGATTAGCGTGCGACCGTTCAGCCGCACCATACACTTCGCCGCCCCCTCCGTGAGCGCGCCGAGCCGTGCGCCCATGCCCGCCGCCAGGATCAGCGCCTGCACCGCCACTCCTTTGATGATTGCAGATTGCTGCGACAGCCTGTGGCCCGTACGGCCGGAGCCGGTTTGATACTCGTCTATGCCGAACGTGATCCGCCTCCCGGCCGCGGGGGCTCCAGCTCGCGGTAGAGGCGCACGGCGTCGAGCGCCCGCTCGAGCAGGGCAAGACCGGTGGCCGTGGTCACGCCGAGGTCGAACCAGCCGAGAGGCGTTCCGGCGACCATGAGGACCGGGCCTGGCTGCAGGTACGCCAGCAGAGTGAGAGCGATCAGGCCGAAGCGGCCCTCGGCCGGGCCGAAGCGACCCAGGCTGAAGCGCTGGCGCAACACGATCTGCAGCAGGGTGAGGTGGAAGAGGATCTGGTAGGCGACGATCGCGCTCATCACCATAGCCAGGTTGGTGTAGCTGGCGAAGGCGAGGCCGAGGGCGAAGATCGTCACGCCTAACTGATCGAGGAACAGGTCGAGGAAGAAGCCCCGCTCCGAGGTGAGCTGGCGGGCACGGGCCAACTCGCCGTCGAGATTATCACCCACCCAGTGGAACAGCAGGCAGCCGATCGCTACGAAGAGCCAGCGGCGATCGAAGCTCGCCAGGTAGTAGGCGGCGCCGCCCAAGCCGTTCACGAGGAAGCAGAGCCAGGTGATCTGGTTAGGCGTGACCCAGGCCGGCAGGCGCAGGATGATCAGGCGGGTGAGCCGGTGAGCCAGCGGCGTGAGGGGACTCGGGTCGATCTTCACCAGCGGTCTGGCCACGGTGGCGCTCCCTGCGCGACAGTGCGCTTGGCATAGTGGGTCGAGTGAGGGGCGCGCCAAGTATAGCATAGGGGTGCGGCCGGCCGCTAGATCGGTGCCACCCGCCGTCGGGCGCTGGCGCCCCGAACCCCGCTTGATTTGTCAGGGGCGTACGCACGCCCCCCGATACCCCCCGCGCCAGGGGCCTTGCCCCTGGACCCCAAAGCCGACTCTTTTCCCAGACGAGGGCGGCCGTCGGCTTCGGGGGTTCCAAGGGGGCAGCCGCCCCCTTGGCGGGGAGCGCGAGGGGCAGAGCGCGCTCGCACTTCCGCCCACCGCGCAGGTGGTACAGGCATGGGGCAGCGCCCCACTGCAGGCCTCGGCACGACGTGGGCCGAGACAGTGGGGTCGGCGGACGCAGTGGCGCGAAGCGCTTGCGCCCCACAGCAGGGCGCCACGCACTTACGTCACGCCCGCTCCGCACCCGGCGGTCCGGCGGGCGGCGCCAACTCGCGGTAGAGCGCCACGGCATCGGCCGTCTTCTCGGCGATGGCGGGCAGCAAGGCGATCGGGAGGGCCAGGTCGAACCAGCCGAGGGGCTGGCCGACGAAAGTCAGCAGAGGGCCAGGGAAGGCCATGGTGAGGGCGGCGAGGATGATCAGGCCCAGGCGGCCCTCAGCGGGGCTCAACCGACCGAGCGGGAAGCGCTGGCGCATCACGATGTGCATCAGGGTGAGGAAGGACATCAGTGGGTAGCTGAGCAGGCAGCAGAGCATCAGCACCGTGTTGGTGTAGCTGGCGAAGGCAATGCCCAGGCCGATGATCGCTACACCCAGCTGGTCGGTCACCAGGTCAAGGTAGAAGCCCCGCTCCGATGTGAGCTGGCGGGCGCGGGCCAGCTCGCCGTCGAGATTGTCGGCCACCCAGTTGAGCACCAGGCAGAGGATGGCGAGCAAGAACCACGCGCGGTGGTAGCCGGCCAGCAAGAAGGCGCTGCAGCCGATGAGGTTGCAGACCAAGCCGCCCAGGGTGATCTGGTTGGGCGTGACCCAGCCCGGCAGGCGCGGGATGATCAGGCGGGCGAGCCGATGGGCGAGCGGCGTGAGCGGGCTGGGGTCGAGCTTGGTGATGGGGCGGCTCATCGAGGCATCCTCAACCAGCGATCTGCTATTTGCAATCGGCGTTACCGGGCGGCCTGCCAGGCGGCGATCTGCTCCTGGGCGGCGCGGTAGCCCGCCTCGACGATCTGATCGTAGGAACTGAAGGCGAGGGTGCCGAAGCGCTCGACGGGCGGGCGGATCACCAGGTCGGCGAAGCCGAGGTTGTTGGTGCTGGAGGCCACGGCGCTGATCTCAAGCACGCGCATGAGGATATCGAAGAAGGAGGGCGCCACAACCCGTCGCTCCCCGCGGCGCAGTGGCGCCAGAAGCACCTCCCAGCCGGAGAGGCTCGGACCGAACTGATAGTTGGAGCGGATCGGCTGTTCGTTGGAGACCTTCACGGCGAGCACGCGGCCCTCTGGAATCAGCTCGCGCATCAGGTCGGCGGGCATATTGTTCAGCACGCCGCCGTCCACTAGCACCTCGCCGGCCTCGAGCAATGGCGGGAAGACGAGCGGCAGCGCGGCGCTGGCCCGCACCGTGCGCCAGAGGGGGCCGCGGCGGTGGACATTCACCTTGAGCCGGTTCAGGTTGACGGAGAGGCCGAAGAAACTGTGCCAGAGATCCTCGATCTGCAGCTCGCCGAAGGCGGCCTTGAGGCTGCGGGTGAGCTTATCGCCGCGGAGCAGGGCGACGGCGGGGAAGGTGTAGTCGGGCACGCGCCAGCTGCGCAGCAGCCGGCGGGCCAGCTGATCGATCTCGCGCCAGTCCATCCCGGCGGCGCTGGCTGCGGCGATCAGGGCGCCGGCGCTGGAGCCGCCGACGGCATCAACAGCGAGGCCAGCCTCATCCAAGGCGCGCAGCACGCCGATATGGGCGAAGCCGCGGGCGCCGCCGCCGCCAAGGGCGAGCCCGAGCCCGCGGCCTGTGGCCAGGTTGGCTACACGGCGCAGATCGCCGGTGTCGCCGAGGCGAGCGTGGTAGTGGGCGGCGAGCTGCCGCGGCGCGAGCCAGCGGGCGGTGCCAGAGGGCCGAGCGAGGCCGGGCGGGTGGAGCAGCAGCAACTCCTGGCGGGCGCGCACGCCAAGCTGAGCGATCGTCGCCTCGATCGGGCTCAGCGCCGGGTCGGCGCCAGCCATCGCCACGAGCATCACCAGATCGGCCTGCCGCAGGCAGCGCAGAGTCCAGGTGCTCGGCTCGGGGTCGGCCACGTAGAGCAGGAAACGGTGCTCGGCCTCGCGCTCGCTCAACCAGCCTCGCAGGGCCGCGGTGGCCGGATGATCCTCTGGGCGCTCAACAGGATCGAGCGGGCCGAAGGCGGCGGCCACGCGCCGCCGATCGAGCTGCATGGTGGGGCCGGCCTCGGCGAGGATGGCGGCGAGGCGCTCGCCCAACTCGACGGCGGGCACGGCGGGGCTGAGGGGCACGAGGGCGATCGTGCGGGCCCGAACAGCGGCCTGGGGAGCGGTGACGCTGGTGGTGTGGCGGAGCCGCTCGATCACCACCTGGGTCAGGCGCATCATCACCTGGGGGTGGCGGACGATCAGGCGATCGAAGGCGTGCTTATGTAGAGTAACAACATCGGCGTCGCGCACGGCGATGGCACTGGCCGAGCGGGGCTCGCCGGTGAGCACGGCCAATTCACCGATGAACTCACCGCGGCCGAGCTCGGCCACCGTGCGGGTCTGGCCGTCGGCGCCCCGCACCTCAACCCGCAGCCGGCCGGTGACGACGATCGCCAGGAAGTCGCCGGGGTCGCCCTGGCGAAAGAGGGCGGTCTCGCTGGGCAGGCTCCGCCACTCGAACTCATCGAGCAGCGCCTCCAGCTCCTCGTGGCTCAGCCGGCCGAAGAGCCCGCCGAGGGCGCCGGTGATCTGGGCCCGGCGCATGCGGGGGACCAGAGCATCGGCGAAGCGTTCCAGGCCCTGTGGGTAACGCGCGGCGAGTTGCTCGAAGTCGGCGCGGGAGAGGCGCAGCAGCTCACAGTCGCTGAGGGCCAAGCCGCGGGCGGTGCGGGGCTTGGCGGTGAGCAGGGAGAGCTCACCGATGCTGGCGCCCGGGCCGTGGACGTCCACCAACTGCTCCACGCCCTCGTGCTGCATCAGCACGCCCACCCTGCCGTGCCGGACAAGATACAGGCAGTCGCCGGGATCGCCCTGCTCGAAGAGGAGCGCGCCAGCGGGCAGGTGCACGGTCGCTAGCGCGGCGAGCAGGTAGGGCTCGGCCTCGGGCGGGAAGGCGCGGAAGAGCGCGCTGGCCCGCAGCGGATCATCCGGGCCGGCCTCGGTCGGGGCCATAGTGATCGCTTCCATTGGCATATCTTCGTGAGCAACGATCTCGTCGCGAGCGCTGCCGCCCCGGCCCAAGAGGGCATTTGCCCCATTAGCTTCGCCCGAGAAGGGAAGGCCAGGCGCTGGCGTGGGGTGGGTACTGCCACTCCCGCTCTCGGCGCCGAGGGGCATGCAACGATGGTATCTGGATTGAGGCGGGCGTCGGCTTCGGGGGCTCCAAGGGGGCA
>DAOUGF010000505.1:0-2658 GCA_034429295.1 Chloroflexaceae bacterium | reverse complement strand
GGGCTTCTGCAGGAAGGCGACGGGGGCCGCGGCGGCGAGGCGGGCTCGCAGTTCCTCGGTATCGTAGCCGCTCATCACCACCACGGGCAGGCGCGGGCGCAGCTCGCGGATCAGGGGGAGCACCTGCTCGCCGCTGAGCCGGGGCATGCTCAGGTCGAGCAGGACGCAGCGGAGCGCATCGCCGTGGACCCGCACCATCTCCAGCCCGGTTTCGCCATCGGGGGCCTGTAGGGTGTGGCCGCCGGCCCGCTCGACGATGCGGGCGGCGAGCGACCGCACGCTCTCCTCATCGTCGATGATCAGCACGAGGGCGCCGGCGAGGGCGCCGGCGGGCGCGGGATCGCCGGCCTCCATCATCACGTAGGGCGCAGCGTCCTGGGCCTCCTTGCGCCTCATGGCGGGGAGAGCGACGCGAAAGCTGGTGCCGCGCCCCGGCTCGCTGGCAACCTGAAGCGCGCCGTGGTGGCTGCGGACCACGCCCGCGACGACGGCGAGGCCAAGACCGCGCCCGGTGAATTTGGTCGTGAAGAAGGGGTCGAAGATCCGGTCAAGGGTGGCCGGGTCCATGCCGCAGCCCGTGTCGCGCACCTCGAGGCAGACATAGAGCCCGGGCGGCAGTTCCTCGTGGCGGCGCCAGGCAGCAAGGGCGGCGGGGCTCAGCTCGCGGGCCGTTGTGGTTATCGTGATCGTGCCGGGGGCGTCGCCGATCGCCTCGGCGGCATTGACGATCAGGTTGAGGCCGAGCTGGTTGATCTGCGAGGAGTCGCCCTCGATCAAGGGAAGCTCGGTGTCGAGCTCCGCCAGAAGCTGGATCTGCTTGGGGAGCGAGGCGGCGAGGAAGCTGAGCAGCTCGCCGATTGTGGCGTTCAGATCCACCGGCCCGATCACAAAGCGGCCGCGACCCGCGTAGGCGAGCATCTGCTGGGTGAGCTCGCTGGCGCGCATGGCTGCACGGCGCACCTGCTCGATCGACTCGGCGCCGACACCACCCGGCTCTACCTCGGCGAGCGCCAACTCGGCGTTGCCGAGGATCACCGTCAACAGGTTGTTGAAGTCGTGGGCGATGCCGCCGGCCAGCACGCCGAGGCTCTCGAGCTTCTGGCGATGGAGGAGCGACTCCTCGGCTTGCTTATGGGCGGTGATATCCTGCATGGCGCCGAGGAGGCGAACCTCGCCGTCGCCCGTCCGATCTTGGACCGGGCGGCTGTAGGCCCGCAGCCAGCGGGTCTCGCCGTTAGCGGTGACGATCCGTAGCTCGGAGATATCGGTGTGGCCGGCGAGCAGGCGCTCGGCGCGACGCCTAGCGATAGGGTGGTCCTCAGGGTGGACGAGGGCGCCCCAATCGCCGCGGGCGCTGAACTCAGCCGCAGTGAGGCCGGTGATCCTGGTGAAGGCGCCCTCGGTGAGCCACTCCGTCCGCTGGGTGCCGTCGGGAGCGAGGGTGGCCGCGAAGATGAGATCCGAGGTGAGCTCGCTGATAGCGCGGTAGCGGGCCTCCTGCTCGCGCACGGCGAGCTCCACCCGCAGCCGCTCCAGGCGGCCGCCGCAGTAGTCGGCGAGGGCCTGAAGCGTCTCCAGGGCATGATAGCCGTAGGCGTTCGGGGTGTAGCTCTGGATCGAGAGCATGCCGGTGAGCTGGGCGCCTGAGCGGATCGGCACATACATCAGGCTGGCCGAAGGCCGGGCCTTATCGCCGAAGCGCTCGGCCCGATCGATCGTGGAGCGCGGACGCAAGAGCAGCAGCGGGCCCTCGACCATCGTGCGGCGCAGCATCGGGGAGGGGATGCGGTCAGGGGTGTCGCGGGTGAAGTCGCGCCGCTCGCCGGCGACGGTATCGATCACCAGCACCGGCTCGGACTGATCAGCAGCGGCGTCGTAGAGCTCGAAGACGCAGGCGTCCCAACCGAGCAGGCGATCGGCCGCCGCGACAACCACTTCGGCGATCTCGCGGGCCGTAGCGGCCTCGTTCAGCTCCTTGCCGAGGGCAATGAAGACGGCGCTGTGGAGCTCGGCCTGCGCCCTGAGCCTGGCGCGGAGGCGATTCTGGCGGAAGAGCGCCTCGCCGATCAGCAGTTGGGCGACAGTGAGCAAGGCGAAGGTGAGCAGCGAGCTGACGATATCGGACGAGACCAGCACGATCACCACGGCGGCGGTGAGGCAGGAGATCGCGATCATCGGCAGGTAGACCCGCCGCGGCGAGACGGAGGCGGCGTAGAGCGCCGGCCCTATCAGCAGGATCAACACGCTGGTGTGGCGGCCGATGAACAGCACGACGCAACTGACCAGCGCGGTCAACAGGATGTGCCCGATCAGCAGCTGGCGATTAGAGAGCCGGGACGCCGCCGATGATACTACCTTAGCGGGAGCTGCTGCCCGGCGAACCTGGCGACCCAAGGAGCTCATGCACAGAGAGCCCGAGCCCGGCCAATGGCCCGGCGGGCGATGCGCTGCCCGCGCGACCTGCTCTGCTTGCCGCAAGCGAAGGATCGCGCGGCTGGCCGAGGCGCTACGGCCATCAGGTCGCACCTTTCTTCTTTTCCCGCTCCTCCCACCACTCGCCGAAGGTCTTCGGCGGCAGGGCAGGGAAGTCGCGCGCGCGGGTCCAGAGATGGAGCGGCGGCGGCAACCGGCGGATGCGCCCCTTGCGGCCGAGCAGGC
>DAOUGF010000504.1:0-8990 GCA_034429295.1 Chloroflexaceae bacterium | reverse complement strand
GCCCCTGGCCCCGGCGTCACCGATATGCCTGCTGCGGGGCGCTGTCGCCCCCGCCCCCCGACCCCCCCAAAGCCGACGCCCGCCAGGGCCGACACGCCATCGCTGCATGCCCCTCTGCGCCGAGAGCGGGCGATGCGTTCCCAACCCCACGCCCGCTGCCAACCACAGCATCAGTCGACCCACTCGTTTCGCGTCTTCCCCTTCGCCATTTCGCGCCTTCGTTTCGCGTTTTTCACCCGCTTTCGCGTCATTCGCGATCCAAATCTCCTCACCTACTTCCGACTCCCAGCCTCCAGGATGCTGTCCGCCCACCAGAACACATTCTCGGCCCGAACCCTGGCCCGCAGCCTCGCCATGCGGGCGCTGCGCTCGGCCAGCGACATGCGACAGCCCTCGGCGATCGCCTCGGCCACGCCTGCAGTATCGTAGGGGTTGACGATCAGCGCGCCATCGTCAAGCTGGGCCGCGGCCCCGGCGAACTCGCTCAGGATGAGCACCCCCTGACCGTGAAGGTGGGCCGCGCAGTACTCCTTGGCCACGAGGTTCATCCCGTCTTTCAGCGGCGTCACCAGGGCCACATCGGCCGCCCGGTAGTGCGCCAGCAGCTCGGTGAAGGGCAGCGAGCGGTAGATATAGTGGATGGGCACCCAGCCCAGGTGGGTGAACTCGCCGTTGATCTCGCCCACCAGCTGCTCAATCCGCCCCTTCAGCTCGCGATACTCGGGGATGTCGGTGCGGCTCGGCACCGCCACCTGCACGAAGGTGACCTCGCCCCGCAGCTCGGGGAAGCGCTGCAGGGCGTGGCGGAACGCCTCCAGGCGCTGCTCGATACCCTTCGTGTAGTCGAGCCTGTCCACGCCGAGAATGATCTGCTGGCTGGAGAGCGCCGCCCGTAGCCGCCGCGCCAAGTCGGTGACGGAGCGGGTCGCCGCGGTGCGCTCGAACTGCTCCGCGTCGATGCCGATCGGAAAGACGCCCAGCCGCACCTGCCGCCCCTCGACGCTGAGTCTGAGCAGATCCCCCTGGCTCTCCACCTGGAGCTCCTCCTCGTGGAGTTGCTGGGCGCAGGCCAGAAAGTTGTCGCGGTCGCGGGCGGTCTGGAAGCCCACCAGATCGTACTGCAGCATGCCATTGAGGATGGGCTCCCGCCACGGGAGCTTGAGGAAGATGTCGGGCGGCGGGAAGGGGATATGCAGGAAGAAGATCAGAGTTGAGCGCACACCCAAGGCCCGCAGCTCGAAAGCAGTGTCGATCAGGTGGTAGTCGTGGACCCAGATCAGGTCGTCGGGGGCGGCGCGGCGGGCGATCACGGCGGCGAAGCGCCGGTTGACCTCCTGGTAGGTGTCCCAGTAGCTCGGGTCGAAGTTCGCGCGAGTCTGCAAGTCGTGGAAAAGCGGCCAGATCACCTCGTTGGAGAAGCCGAGGTAGAACTTGTCGCGCTGGTCGGCGCTCAGCTCGACCGGGGTGAGAGTGTAGCCCGCCTCGTCGCTGAGATTGGCGAGCAGCTGTTGAAGGTCGGCCCCGTCCTCCTCAACGGTGCCGGGCCAGCCGATCCATTCGCCGCCGCGGGCCTGCAGCACCGGGGTGAGGGCGCTCACCAGGCCGCCCGCCCCGCGCTCGGCCCACCACTCGCCGGAGTTGTCCGGCGCTGGCTGCAGCACGATCGGCAGCCGGTTCGAGACATTGATCAGGCGCCGCGGTGATGGCTCGGACATAGAGTTGGGATCTCCTTTGGCTCACGACTGCGCCGGCGTGCTGCGCGCCCAGCGTTCCAGGAACGCAAGCAACTCCTCAGGCGGGCGCAGCCAGAGATCGGCGGCGCTCGGTCGCGGCTGCGGGCGCACCAGCACTCGCAGCCCGCGCCCATCGAGCGCGCGGAAGGCATCTTCGTCGGTCAGATCGTCGCCGAGGTAGGCGATAGCCGCGTTGGGCTCCAGCTCCTCTAGCAGGGTGCGTACGGCGCTGCCCTTGTCCTGGCCGGGCACGCGCAGCTCCAGGCCGCCGTCGAACTGGTGGACCTTCAGGCCGTGGCGCAGCACAATCGCCGCCCACAGCTGGCCGATCTCCTCCCGCAGCGCCTGCGCGGCGCTCGGGTCCAGGCCGCGCCAGTGGAGGGCCAGGCCGGCGGGCTTGCGCTCCAGGGCATGGTCGATGCCGCGAGCGGCCGCGGCCTGCTGGGCCGCCTCCAATCCGGCCACCGCCTGCGCGCCCAGCTCCGGCGGGCGGTAGGTCCCGTCGGCGAGCCGCCGCTCCCAGCCGTGGGAGCCCCACAGCTCCGGCAGCGGGTCGAGCCCGAGGAGCGCCTCCAGATCGGCGATGGAGCGCCCGCTGATCACCACCACCCGCGTGTGGCCCGCGGCGAGCAGCGCCGCCAGCAGCTCGCGCACACCAGGGTAGGGGAAGGCCTTGTCGCGCTCCACCTGAAACGGCGCCAGGGTTCCGTCATAGTCGAGCAGCAGCGCCCGCTCCGGTGCGCCAGCCAACTGCGCGAAGAAGCTCTCCAGCGTGGTCGCGGCGTGAGAGCTACCGGCAGCCGCGTCGGTGCGGCTCAGCATACGCATCCTTACATCCAAGGTGCCGCCGCCCGGCAGCACGGGCGGGGCCACGGTCGCCACGCAGTCGCAGCGCGCGCCAGCAGGCCGGAGTTCGTGGTATTATCGCGGCATCGGCCTCTTGTCTTTAAGGAGTGAGCGGCATGGAGAGCAACAGCCCCGGTGCCATGGCCTGGTCCCAGGACCGTACGATCCTGCGCTACCCTGACCCGGCGATCGAGACGATCGACCCGCGCTTCGAGCGCTACCGCATTGGCAGCGCCGCCGTCGAGCGGCTCTGGACGGGGGCCCGCTGGGCCGAAGGACCCGTCTGGTTCGGCGATGGGCGCTACCTGCTCTTCTCTGACATCCCGAACGATCGCGTGCTGCGCTGGAGCGAAGAGACCGGCGCTGTGACGGTCTTTCGCTCCCCCGCTAATTATAGCAATGGTCATACCCGCGATAGGCAGGGGCGCCTGATCTCCTGCGAGCACGGCACGCGCCGGGTGACCCGCACCGAGCACGATGGCCGCATCACCGTGCTGATGGACAAGTTCGAGGGCAAGCGCCTCAACGCCCCGAATGATGTGGTTGTCCACTCCGACGGCTCGATCTGGTTCACCGATCCTGGCTACGGCATTTTAAAGGACTACGAGGGCTTCAGGGCGCCCTTCGAGCTGCCCCGCTACGTCTACCGGCTCGACCCGGACACTGGCGAGGCCACGGTGGTGGCCGATGACTTCGATCGGCCCAACGGCCTCTGCTTCTCGCCCGACGAGCGGCTGCTCTACATCGTGGATACCGGCGAGCCGCGCCATATCCGCGTCTTCGACGTGGAAGGGGGCAAGCTCACCAACGGCCGCGTCTTCGTCGAGATGGCGCCCGGCAACTCCGACGGCATTCGCACCGACCGCGACGGCAACGTCTGGTCGGCGGCGGGCTGGGGCGGCCCCGGCTTCGACGGCGTCCACTGCTATGCCCCCGACGGCACCCTGATCGGCAAGATCCACCTGCCGGAGGCTTGCTCCAACCTCTGCTTCGGCGGCCTGAAGAAGAACCGCCTCTTTATGACGGCGAGCCAGTCGCTCTACGCCGTCTACGTGGACGCGAACGGCGCCCAGACGCCGTAGGCGGCTTACAAGCTCACCAGCTGATCTTCACCGTGCGGCCCTGCTCGGCGCTCTCGATCGCGCCGAAGACCATCGCCAGGCTCTTAATATTGTCGGTGCAGATCGTCTCGGGCCGCGCGCCCGTGCGCACGCAGCGCACAAACTCGGCGATGATCCCGGCGTGCCCGCCCACGCCGTCCTCCGGCTCCAGCGGCGGCGCCTCGACGGGGGCGGTCGTGGAGAGAAAGCCGCCGGTGGCGGTCACCACCTCAGCCGTGATCGTCTCCAGGCCGTCCCAGCGGGCGCTGCCTTGGGTGCCCACGATGCGCCAGTCGGCGTCCCAGCTGGTGGGCATCCCCTCGGCGCACCAACTCCCGCGGTAGCTGTAAACAGAGCCGTCGCTCAGCTCGAAGATCGCGATCGCGGCGGCGCCGTGGGCGTACCAGGATCCGGCCGGGTTCCACTCCTTGCAGTAGACGGAGACCGGGTCGGCGCCGCTGAGCATGCGCGCCGCATCGAAGGTGTGGATCGCCATATCGAGCAGCAGCACATGGCGCATCACATCGCGGAAGCCGCCGAAGTGGGGTCCGATGTAGAAGTCGCTGTTGATCGTGGTGAGCGGGCCGAGCCGGCCTGAGGCCACGAGGCGTCGCAGCCGGCGGATGCCGGGCTGGTAGCGGCGGTTCTGGATCACGGCATAGAGCTTGCCGGCCTCCTCAGCGGCGGCGACTACGCGGCGGGCCTGCTCCATGCTGTCGGCCATGGGCTTCTCGCCGAGCACGTGGCAGCCGTGGGCCAAGGCCGTGAGCGTGGTTGGGGCGTGGGCCTCGGGCACCGTGCAGTCGAAGACGATCTCTGCGCCGGTCTGTTCGAGCACCCGCGCGAGGTTGTCGCCGGTGACGGCGCTCTGCAGGGCGAATTGGGCGGCCCGGCGCTCGGCTGCCTCCACCCGCAGATCGACAAGGCCGACGATCGCGAGGTCGGGGGTGGCCGTGGCAGCCTGCAGCCAGGCCTCGCTCATGGCGCCGCACCCGACGAGCACGGCCCGTAGTGGCTCTTGCATCGCGCTCCCTCAGCATGGGCGGGCGACGATCGCCCGTCTGCGCCATAGGATACTCGATCCTGCCCGTCGTTCATCCGGCCGATGCGCTGCGCAGCGCCCCGGGCTAGATTGCAGCGTATGGAGCCACGGTACAGCGGAGGAGCGACGATGAGCGACCCGCAGAGGCCGGTGATCGAGACGGAGCGGCTGCTTCTCAGGCCGCTGACGATGGACGATCTAGACGCGCTCTACGCCCTCTACAGCGACCCCGACGTGCGGCGCTTCTTCCCCGACGGCGTCCGAAGTTACGAGGAGACGCGGGAGGAGCTCGCCTGGATCATCGAGGTCTACTACGGGCGCTACGGCTACGGCCTCTGGGCGACGATCCACCGGCCGAGCGGCGCCTTCATCGGCCGCTGCGGGCTGCTGCCCTGGACGATCGCGGGGCGCCAGGAGGTGGAGGTGGCCTACCTGATCGACAAGGCCTACTGGGGCCAGGGCCTGGCGACTGAGGCGGCCCGCGCCATTGTGGCATACGCCTTCGCCGCCCTCCCCGTCGAGCGCCTGATCTGCGTGATCGACCCGGCGAACACGGCCTCGCAGCGGGTCGCCAGGAAGCTCGGTATGACCCTCGTGGATGATCGGATGGTGGACGAGTACGGCGTCAGCTACCTCTACGCGTTGCCACGGCCCCGGTAGGTGTATCATATTGACGCACAAGCCCCGGCGCCCTGATGGGCGCTGCACTCAGAGGAACCGTATGAGCCAGGCGTCTCGACTTCGCGTCGGCGTCATCGGCGCCGGTATTGGCGCCTACCACTTGAAGGGCTACGCCCAACTCCCCAATGTTGAGGTGCGGGCCCTCGCCGGCCTCGACGATGACCGCGTCAGGCGGGTGGCCGCCGAGTTTCAGGTGCCCCGCACTTATCGTGAGTACCAGGAGCTACTCGCCGATCCGACGATCGAGGCGGTGAGCGTTTGTCTGCCGAACTACCTCCACGCGCCGGTGACGATCGCCGCGCTGGAGGCCGGCAAGCATGTGCTGGTCGAGAAGCCCCTGGCCCGCACCGTGGCTGAGGGCCGGGCCATGATCGCCGCCGCCGAGGCCCACGGGCGCGTGCTGATGATCGCCTTCAACCGGCGCTACCGCGGCGATGTGCGGTGGATCAAGCGCTACATCGAATCGGGCGCCCTCGGAACGATCTACTACGCCAAAGCCTTCTGGATGCGCCGCTCCGGCATCCCCCGCCTCGGCAGCTGGTTCGTGAGCAAGGAGCAGTCGGGCGGCGGCCCTCTCATCGACCTGGGCGTCCACGTGCTCGATCTGGCGCTCTACCTGATGGGCGAGCCCAAGGTGCTGACGGTGAGCGGCAGCACCTACGCCGCCTTTGGCCCCCGCGGCCTGAAGGGTTGGGAGGGCCGCGTGGAGACGAGTAACGAGGGCCTGCCCTACGACGTCGAGGATCTGGCGACGGCCTTCCTCCGCCTGGAGGGCGGGGCCAGCCTGCAGCTCGAGGCGAGTTGGGCTACCCACAGCTCCGCCGCCGACGACTTCGGCGTGACGCTCTACGGCACCGAGGGCGGCGTGGAGCTATTTGTGCGCAACTACGCCCACGACAACACCGTGCGCGTCTTCCACGACCTCGCCGGGGCCCCCGTCGAGGTGGCGCCGCGCCCCTGGAGCGGCGGCGACAGCCACCTGATCCTCGAGAACTTCGTGGCCGCGGTCCTCCACGGTGCACCTGCGGAGCCGAGCGCCCAGATCGGCCTGCGCCGCACCGCCGTGCTCGAGGCCTGCTACCGCTCGGCCGCCGAGGGCCGCGAGCTCGCCCTGGACGGTGATGAGGTGAAGGCGTGACATCCTAACGGCGCCGCCAGGATAGCCAGCCCAGGAGGATGCATCGCTGCATGCCAGCCCCGCGCTCCGTCCCCTGCCGTCAGGGAGTGGACGCACGCTGCGAGGATGCCCGCGGCGTTCGACAGCTTCGCCACAGCAGGTCCGGCGCTGACGTCTCGCTGGTACTGCTTCTCCCGCTCTCGGCGTAGAGGGGCATGCAGCGATGGCGTGTCGGCGCTGGTGGCCGCCGGCTTTGGGGTCCAGGGGCGAGGCCCCTGGCGCGGGGGGTGTTGGGGGGCGCGCGTGCGCCCCCCGACAAATCAAGCGGGGCGGCAGCGCCCGCAGGGGGAGCAGGGCGGCGCCCCGCCGGAGTTGGCATTTCGCCGCCCCGCGGCGTACAATGAAGGCCCCGCCCGCTACACACGAAGGAGGCCGCAATGGCGCCGTCCCCACCCTACGGCGAACAGGAGCTGCGGCTGCTCCAACTGCTGAGCGGCCATTTCTCCACCATTACCGCCGCCCATATCGAGATGGTCAACCTCAGCGCCATCCTCGCCCTCCCTAAAGGCACCGACCACTACCTCTCCGATATCCACGGCGCCTATGAGCAGTTCGACCACATCCTCCGCCACGCCTCCGGCGCCGTGCGCCGCAAGATCGCCCAGACCTTCGGCGACGAACTGCCCCTCGCCGAGCAGATCGAGCTCGCCATGCTGGTCTACTACCCCGAGCGCAAGCTGCGCCACGCCATCGAGGGCGCCGCCGACCCGCAGGCTTGGATGGCCGAGCAGATCGTCCGCCTCGCCCGCGTTGCCCGCACCGCCGCCCAGAAGTACACCCGCAGCAAGCTGCGCAAGCGCCTCGACCCTCGGCGGGCCTATGTGCTCGAGGAGCTGCTCAGCGAGAGCCAGAGCGACAATACCCAGAAGGAGCTCTACTACCGCAACATCGTCAGCTCCATCGTCACCCTCGGCGAGGGCGAGGCGGTGATCGTCACCCTCGCCGAGCTGATCCGCAGCCTGGTTGTGGACCGCCTCTACATCCTGGGCGATATCTACGACCGCGGCCCGGCCGCTGAGCGGGTGATCGAGCGCCTTATGGCCCATCACAGCGTGACGATCCTTTGGGGCAATCACGATATCTCCTGGATGGGCGCCGCCGCCGGCTGCGAAGCCCTGATCGCCAATGTGGTGCGCCTCTCGATGCGCTACGCCACCATGGAGACGCTCCTCGACGGCTACGATATCAGCCTGCGCAGCCTCGCTCGCTTCGCCGACGCTACCTACGGCGACGACCCCTGCGAGCGCTTTCGCCCCAAAGCCGGCTCCTCCCTGGAAGAGTATGAGCCCGAGGCGATCGCCCGTATGCACAAGGCGATCGCCATCATCCAACTCAAGCTCGAGGCCCAGGTGATCCGCCGCCACCCCGAGTACGGCATGGAAGATCGCCTCGTGCTTGACGGCGTTGATCTGCGAGCCGGCACCCTCACGGTCGGCGGCGTTACCTACCCGATGCTCGACACCAACTGGCCGACCCTGAACCCGGACGATCCAGCCGCACTCACCGAGGGCGAGGCCGCCGTGGTGGCCGATCTGCGGGCGCAGTTCCGCGGCAGCGCCCGGCTCCAGGCCCACATCCGTTATCTCTACAGCTACGGCTCGCTCTTCCTGGTGCGCGACGGCAATCTGCTCTTCCACGGCTATCTGCCGGTGGACGAGACCGGCGCGTTTATCAGCTTCCCGCTCGGCGGCGAGGAGTTGGCCGGCCCCGCGCTGATGGAGTGCTTCGAGCGGCTGGCCCGCCAGGCCTTCTTCAGCCACGACGAGGCCGCCCGGCAGGAGGGCCAGGACGCGCTATGGTATCTCTGGTGCGGCCCCCAATCGCCTCTCTTCGGCCGCAGCCGCATGACAACCTTCGAGCGCTACGTGGTGGCCGATCCGGCCGCCCATGAGGAGCCGAAGGGGCCCTATTACGCCCTCCGCGACGATGAGGCCTTCTGCAGGCGAGTCCTGGCCGCCTTTGGCGCCGATCCGGAGCAGGGCCGGATCATCAACGGCCATACGCCCGTGAAGGTGCGTAAGGGCGAGCGCCCGCTGCTCGCCGGCGGCCGCCTGATCGTGATCGACGGCGGCATGAGCGAAGCCTACCAGCCGGTGACGGGGATCGCCGGCTACACCCTGATCGGCAACTCCCACGAGCTGCTGCTCGCGGCGCACGAAGCCTTCATGGACGCTGAGACGATGATCCGCGAGGGCAGTGATCCTACCCCCACCACCGAGCGGGTGACGAGCTACCCGCGCCGCCTGATGATCGCCGATACCGACACAGGCCGCATGCTCCGCGGCCAGCTCGAGGATCTGCACAAGCTTGTAGAAGCCTATCGCAGCGGCGTGCTGGTGGAGCGGGCCTAGTGTCCGTACAGCGTAGTCAGTAGTCCGCTATCCGTACCGCGACGGCTTTCTGACGCCAAT
>DAOUGF010000503.1:0-7130 GCA_034429295.1 Chloroflexaceae bacterium | reverse complement strand
TGACCGTGGTTCTGCCCGGCATGCTCACTGCTCGATGTCCCATGCTCAATTCCTGCTCGCGCGGTGAGCAGGCTGCTGAGCAGGGTAGTCTTCCCTGAGCCGGCGGGCGCCGAGACGAGGATGAGCCGGGCGGCGCCGAGCCGGGCGCGGATGCGGCCGAGCAGGCGCTCGCGGGGCAGCAGGTCGGTGCGCGGGCGCGGCGGCTGGAGCTTGCTGCGGGCGAAGATCGGCGGCTGGGCCGCGGACGGCTCACTGCCGGGCGTATCGGCCAGGGCCTCGCCCTGCGCGGCCAGCCTGCGGCCGAGCTCCTGGGCCTCGTGGTGGGTCTGGCCGAGGCTCAGGGCGGCGCCTGCGCTCAGGGCGGCCGCGAACGCCCCATCGCCCAGCGCTGCCCGCAGCCGGTCCGCGAGCTGCTCATGCCAGCGGCCGCCCGGATCGTCCCGTTGGAACGGCACACCCGTGGCCTCCATGAGGGTATGGGCGGCGCCGAGGAGCCGCACGCCTCGCTGCCCATCGAGATGCAGGGCCGTCAGCTCGGCGATGCCCTTGATGAAATAGCCCACGTTCACCCGATCGCCGAGAGCAAGGCAGAGCTCCAGTCCCTCGGCGAAGGCCGTGGCGGCTTGGGCGTGATCGCCTTGGAGCTGGGCCACCAGGCCGAGGCTGTAGAGCACCTGGTGCGTGATCGTCAGGTCGCCCGAGCGCCGGGCGATGGCCAGGGCGTCGCTGAGGCTTGCCCGCGCCTCATCCAGGCCGGCCCGCTGGCTCTGGGCGAGGCTGCGGTAGCTGATGCAGAAGGCCACGCCCCAGAGCTCGCCGATCGACGCGAGCAGCGCGGCGCCCTGCTCCAGCACCGGCTCGGCTGCCTCGCCGCTGCCGGCGTTCACCATGCTGGCGCCCTTCATCATCAGGGCGATCCCTTGCAGGCGGCGGTTGTCGTGCTCGTCGCCGTGGGCCGCCGCCCGAGCGCAGTACTCCAGGGCCATCGTGAGCTCGCCCGAGGTCCACGCCATGCTGCCCACCGTCAACTCGGCCTGGGCGCGGTGGAGCGGCGGCAGGGTGGCGGGCGCCCGGGCCAGGAGCGCCTCCATCCACGCCCGCGCCTCGCGGTGCAGGCCCCGCACCCACCAGAAGCGCCAGAGAGCCCAGACGAGCCGGGCCGCCTCCGGCCAGGCCTCCCACCCCAGCCAGTGCTGCACGGCCGCCCGCAGGTTGTTGACCTCGCGGGTGAGCATGCGGAACCACGCCGCCTGGTCGGGGCCCATCAGGTGGGGGAGCGCGGCCTCCGCCAGGGCCAGCATATAGCCCGCGTGAGCCTCGCGGGTGGCGTCGAGCTCGCCGGCCGCCCGCAGCTGCTCGAGCCCGAAGGCGCGGATCGTCTCCAGCATCTCGAAGCGCGGGCTGTCCGGGTCGTTGTCGGCGCGCTGAATCAGATGCTTATACGCCAGCGAGGCCACCAACTCGGTCAGGGAGCCGGCGGGCAGATCGGGCGGGGCGACAGCCTGGATGGCCTCAAGGGTGGCGCCGTCGGCGAAGACGGCCAAGCGGCGGCAGAGGGCCTGCTCGGCCGGCGTGAGCAGATCGTAGCTCCAGGCGATGGCGGCCCGCATCGTCCGCTGGCGCGCCGGCAGGTCGCGGATATCAAATGCCGAGGAGATCCCCGCCTGGCTGGCATCATCGGGCCCGCCGGCGAGCGTGAGCAACTGCTGCTCCAGCTGGGCGAGCAGGGCCTGGGGCGAGAGCAAGGCCGCCCTGGCGGCGGCGAGCTCGATCGCCAGCGGCAGCCCGTCTAGCCGCTCGCAGATTTGGGCGATCGCCGCGGCGTTGGTCGTTGTGAGGGCGAACTCAGGCCGCGCCGCCTGGGCTCGCTGCACGAAGAGCTGCACCGCCGGCGAGGCGGCGATCGCCGATAGGGTGACAGCTGGCGTGGACGGTAGAGCGCCATCGGCGGCCCCCTCCGGGAGCGCGAGGGGCGGCACGGGAAACTCCTGCTCGCCGCGGATGTGGAGCGCCTCGCGGCTGGTGACGAGCAGGCGCAGCCGCGGGCAGGCCGCCAGCAGCGCTGCGATATCAACGGCGGCGGCGGCCACATGTTCGAAGCTATCGAGCAGCAACAGCAAGTCGCGCCCCCGCAGCCAGCGGGTGAGGGTCTGCAGCGGCGACGCCCCGCCAACCACCTCGAGGCCGAGGGCGTGGACGATCGTTGGCAACACCAGTTCGGCCGACTCCAGCGGGGCGAGGGGCACAAAGGCCACGCCGCCGGCGAAGGCGTCGGCCTGGGCTGCCACTGCCTCGCAGGCCAGGCGCGTCTTGCCGACGCCGCCCGGGCCGATCAGCGTCAGCAGGCGTGGCGTGTCGCGGCGCAGCAGGCCGGCGAGCAGCGCGAGCTCGGCCTCGCGGCCCACCAGAGGCGTCAGCTGGAGCGGCAGTTGGGGCAGGGTCGCCTCGGGCGGCGCTGGCGTCGTGGGCTCGGCGCGAGCGGCCCCGGCAAGAAAGAGATCGGCCCGCTCTTCGCCGGTGAGCTCGAGCGCGTCCGCCAGAGCACGCACTGTCTGCGGATAGGGCCGCCGCCGCTCGCCCCGCTCCAGCGCGCTGATCGCCTTGGGCGTCAGCCCCGAGCGCTCGGCTAACGCCTCCTGCGTCAGGCCGGCTCGCTCACGGTGACGGCGAAGACGTTCGCCGAACGGCGCGACAGCATGCACGCTCATGGTCTGGCACCTTGGGCAAGCTCAACGGCGGGGCTGTGAGATTATACCACCCGCGCCTGCTGTAAGGCCCTATTAATCTTTTTTTATTGCGAGGCCTCGGCCCGGCTGCTACTATCACACTACGGGCCCGTTGTTGCCCGCCAGTATGCTATATCCTGCAACAGCTGCATGGGCTTTCGCACAAGTATTCAGCAAAAGATTCTCCTCTTACTTCTGGGGTTGGCCCTGCCGCCGTTGCTTCTGGTGGGCTGGCTCGGCCTCGCCGGCCTCTCCCGCGCCCGCGCCACGGTGGTTGATGAGGGCGAGCGAGCCCTGCGCCTCCAGACCGAGCGGGCCCTCGCCCAACGCGCCGCCGACAAGGCGAAGGTCTACGACCTCGCCCTCGCCTCGGTGCAGCAGCAGGTGGAGAGCATGGCCGCCTACGCGACTGCGCTCCACGATCAGGAGGCCCGCGCCGTCACCGCCGACCGGATCTGGATCCCGCCCGCGCCAAGCCCCGAGCTGTTGGCCGCCAACGCCGCCGATGTGGCCTATGTCCAGCAGCTCATTCCGGCGCTGCGGGCCGCCGTGGACGCCAACCCGTTGGTGAATATCGGCTATGTGGCCCTCGACGCGAATGGCGTGATCGCCTTCGATAACGAGGGCGTCATCGATGCGCTGCTCAAGATCCAGCCCTTCGACCCCCGCACGCGCCCCTGGTACATCGCGGCCCGCGACCAGCGCGCCACGGTCTGGGTCGATACCTATGTTGACGCCAACACCGGCCTGCTCGCCACCACTTGCGCCACGCCCCTCTACGATGCTCAGGGCCGCTTCATCGGGGTGGTCGGCTTCGACCTGCTGCTGGAGACGATCCAGACCGACCTGCTGATTACCGATATAGGCCCCGATGGCTACGCGCTGCTGCTGAACGAGTCGGGCGAGCTGATCTTCCGCCCCGACCTCGAGGCCAGCGACACCCAGTGGCACGAGGCGCTCGCCCTCGAGAACCTCGCCGCCTCCAGCGATCCCCAGCTGCGCGCGGTGGCCGCCGCCATGATGGCACGCGAGGCTGGCATCGCGCTGATCGAGACTGCCGGCAGCATGGGCGAGAGCTACGGCGGGGGCTCCTATATCGCCTACGCGCCGATCCCCACCGCCGGCTGGAGCGTGGCCCTTGTTGTCCCCGCCGACGATGTGGTCCGCCCCGCCTTCGATACCGCCAGGCGCATCGGCGAGAGCCAGGACCAGCTGCGCAACCAGCTGATGGTGCTGCTGCTCTTTATTGGCGGCGCCATCGCCGTGCTCGGCATTCTGCTCTCGCTCTCCTTCACCGAGCGCATCCGCGCCGTGCAGGCCGGCGTGCAGGCTGTGGCCGGCGGCAATCTCGACCAGCGGCTCCCCGCCGCGGGCAGCGATGAGATCGGCCAGCTGGTGGACGCCTTCAACAGCATGACCGACGCCCTCCAGCGGAACATCGCCGAGCTTGAGGCGAATGCCGAGCAACTCGCCACGCTGAACGAGCTCTCCAAGGAGCTCAAGAGCATCCTCGATCTGCCCCAGCTGCTGGAGGCCATCCCCGCGGCGGTCTGCGAGCGCTTCGGCTTCGACCGCGCCGCTCTCTACCTGATCGTCGAGCGGCATCTGCGCGTGGTGGCGGCCTCCTTCGGTCCCGGCGAGGACGCTGCGGCCCAGGCGCGCCACTTTATGGAGGTGGCCAACAGCGAGCCCCTCTCGATCGATGGCCCGACGATCGAGGCCGATGTGATCCGCAGCGGCAAGGCGATCATCGTCGATAATCCGTGGGAGCACCCCGGCGTGGACAGGCGCAAGCAGGCCGTCTCGGCCAGCCGCTCCTATGTGCAGGTGCCGATCTTCGGCCGCGAGGGCCGCGTGATCGGCCTGCTCTCCGCCGACCACCATATCTCCCAGCGGCCCATCGTCGCCCACGATGCAAGCCGCCTGCTGATGTTCGCCAGCATGGTCGGCCTCACCCTGCAGAATGTGCAGCTCTACAGCGAGCTGGAGCGCCAGGTGGCCCAGCGCACCGAGGAGCTGCGGGCCGCCCTTGACCAAGCTCGCCTCGCCGATCGTCGCAAGTCCGACTTCCTCGCCAGCGTGAGCCATAAACTGCGCACGCCGCTCAACGCCATCATCGGCTTCAGCACCGTGCTGCTCGACGGTCTGGACGGGCCGCTTACGGCGCCGCAGCGGGAGGATGTGCAGAGCATCCATCGCAACAGCCGCTTCCTGCTCCATCTGATCAATGAGCTGCTCGACCTGGCCAGGATCGAGGCCGGCCATCTCAGCCTGGAGCTGGCTCCCTTCGATCTGCGGCGCCTGGTGATCGATACGATCGATACGGTCCAGGGCCTGGTGCGCCCCCGCCTCGTCGCTCTGTGCCACGAGCTGCCGCAGGATCTGCCGCAGGCCATGGCCGACGCTGGTCGCGTGCGGCAGGTGTTGCTCAACCTGCTTTCGAATGCCGTTAAATTTACTGAACGTGGTACGATCACCGTGAGTGCCGACCTGCTGGACGAGGTCGGTTCCGACGGGCGGATCAGGCGCTTCCTGCTGGTGCGGGTGACCGATACCGGCATCGGCATCCCGCCGGAGCGGCAGGCCGAGGTGTTCCAGGAGTTTGTACAGATCCACGGCAAGCGCTCGCGGGTCGCGGGCACCGGCCTCGGCCTCGCGATCAGTCGTAAGCTTGTGGAGGCTCAGGGGGGCCGCATCTGGGTCGAAAGCACGCCGGGCGTCGGCAGCACCTTCAGCTTCACGTTGCCTGTTGCAACCGCTGGCGAACAGGCGCCGGAAGACCAAGTCGCAGCCGGGCTACTCGACACTCATACGAGCAACGGTCACAGCGACGAGCCACTCACCCAAGCTGCTACCGTTCATTCCCTAGAGACAGAAGCGTAAGGGCGCCCCATCGTGGGCGCCCACTAAGCCCTCCCAGCAGAACGATAGAGACAGAAGCGTAAGGGCGCCCCATCGTGGGCGCCCACTAAGCCCTCCCTCTGGACCCTGAGCTATCGCGAGACGCCTGTTCCCTGAGCGCTGAACCTCATGACAGAGACTCAACACACCATCCTCTACGTCGAAGACAACCACGACAACCAGCGTCTGGTGCAGCGCGTGCTGGGGGCCCGCGGCTACCAAGTGCTGATCGCCGAGGATGGCGCGACGGGCGTGGCCATGGCCCGAGAGATGCGCCCGGCCCTCGTGCTCGTTGATCTCGGCATCCCGGGGCTCGACGGCTATGAGACGACCACCAGGCTCCGTAGCTTCCCCCATCTGCAGGGCGTGCCGATCGTGGCCCTCACCGCCGACGGCACGCCCGACGCCCGCGAGCGGGCCCTGGTAGCCGGTTGCGACGGCTATCTGGTCAAGCCGATCGACGCACGGCTCCTGCCCAACCAGATCGCCGAGTTTATCGGCGGCAAGCGCGAGCAGATCCCCGCCGAGGCCGATGAGTCGCAGCTGCTTCGGGCCTATAACGAGAAGCTGGTGGAGCGGCTCGAGCAGCGGGTGCGCGAGCTGACGAAGGCCCACGCCGAGGTGCAGGAGCTCGATCGGCTGAAGAGCCAGTTTCTCTCGACCCTCTCCCACGAGCTGCGCACGCCACTCACCTCGCTGATCGGCTACCTGGAGCTGTTCGACCGCGGGATGCTCGGCCAACTCACCACGCCCCAGCGCGAGGCGATCGCGGTGATGCGTCGTAGCAGCGAGACGCTGGCACAGCAGCTGAACAATCTGCTCTACTTCCAGGAGCTGCGGGGGCGCAGCTTCAGCCTGCGGGCGGTGCGGCCCCTCGAGCTGCTGCGCCCGGTGATCGCGGGCATGCAGGAACGGGCCAGAGCCGCCGGGCTCACGTTCGACACGATCCTCGTTGACGCCGCGCCCATCCACGCCGATGCGACCGCCTTCGAGCAGTTGGCCCGCGGCCTGCTCGACAACGCCTTGAAGTTCACGCTCCGCGGCGGCCGCGTGCGGCTCACGCTCCACGACGAGCCATCGCGCCTGATCTTGCGGGTGGAGGATACCGGCGTGGGGATCGCGCCGGAGTACCTGCAGAAGATCTTCCTGCCCTTCTACCGGATTGAGAGTTCCCAACACCAGGCCGGCGCCGGCCTTGGCCTGGCGATCGTGCAGCATATCGTCGAGGGGCACGGCGGCCAGATCACGGTCCGTAGCGTGCCGGCCAAGGGCAGCGTGTTTACTGTGGTGTTGCCCCGCTCGTCGGCCCCCACTCCCTGAGCGAAAGAGAGCTGGACGGCGTGCTGATGCGGTCGCCGTGGCCTCTCCCTCTGCTTCCCCCCTTGAGGCGCTGCGCCTCCCGCCATCTCGCATAGTACGCCCCGTACCGCTCAATTGGCCTCCACAACGGGAGAATCGTACCATTGCTTTGCTCTTTAACTTAATTTATACTTTTAGCCGCGG
>DAOUGF010000502.1:0-2008 GCA_034429295.1 Chloroflexaceae bacterium | reverse complement strand
GCCGTGCGCCACGCGGCGGAGCAAGCTCCCCGCGTTCGACTTGCATGCATTAGGCACGCCGCCAGCGTTCGTCCTGAGCCAGGATCAAACTCTGCGTGGTATGTAATGGACCGAGCGATGAGCCGAGGCTCATCCTCGGGGGACGGGCACGCACGAAACCACACTCGATTGTCAAGGTGCGAACGCGAACGCCGGGCAGTATAACGCAGCTCCCGCCCGCTGTCAAGCGGACCCGCTATGCCATTCAGGCATGAGCAATGTGAGCAAGGCTGGCGCCCAGCCGGGGAGGTAGGCAGGCTGCCCATGCCTGCTGTGGGGGCTGCCACCCCGCCACCGCCGTCGGGGGGCGCGCGTCCGCCCCCCGACACCCCCCGCGCCAGGAGCCTCGCCCCTGGACCCCAAGCCGGAAGCCAGTGCCGTGCCGCCGCTGATCTGCTACTTCGTCTCATCGTCGGGCTTGAGCTCTGGCCGAGCGCGGTGGCCCTCGCACGGTGGTTGCGCCCTCCACGATCCGGCGTGCCGACGCTCAACTTTCCTGAACCCAATGTGCGGAGGCAGGTGGCACAACCGATGCTCACACACCACCCCGACCACCAACTGCCACCAGCCGAGGCGGATGGCTCTGCCCGTCGATGAGACGGGTACACCGCCAGGCGGTGGCACGGTACGGCCCTCCGGCTTGGGGGTGGTCCGGAGGGGGCAGCGCCCACTCCGGCGGGGGGGCAGGGGGCAGAGCCCGCCTGCAGAGGCATGCACCGCTCAGGTGCCGCCCACCGTGCAGGTGGCACTGGTTTGGGGCAGCGCCCCGAGACGGGTAACGCGGGGGTGCAGGGGGCAGAGCCCGCCTGCAAAGGCACCCACCGCCCAGGTGGCACCGCTTCGGGGCAGCGCCCCGCTACAGCCGTCTCGGTGCAACCGACGAGGGCATGGGGCGGCCAGCGCCCCGCAGCCAGCGCGTCGCAGACACCGAGCGCCGGGAAAGCGAGGCACCTCAGCGCCTGAGATTCTCCCGCCAGTAGGCGAGCAGCTCATCCACGATCTCGGGGATATCGATCGTCGGCTCCCAACCAGTGACCGCTCGCAGCTTGCTGTTACCGCCCATCAGGATCGGCTCGTCGCTCGGCCGTAGCCGCGCCGGGTCTACTTGCACCTCAACCGGCACTTTGCCCCGCTCCACCACCAGATCCACGATGTCGCCGATCCGTGTGGCGCGCCCGGAACAGAGGTTGTACACCTGGCCGGGCTCGCCATGCTCGATCAGCAGCCAGAGGGCGCGGGCCACATCGCGGGTATGGGTAAAGTCGCGGCGCGCCTCCAGGTTGCCCACATGGATCACAGGCGGCTGAAGCCCGGCCTCGACCGCGGCCATCTGCTGGCAGAAGGTCTGGATCGAGCAGCGGTCGCCCTGGCGCGGGCCGACGTGATTAAACGAGCGGGTGACGAGCACATGCAGGCCGTAGCTCTCGTAGTACTGGATTCCGGTGAACTCGGCGGCCACTTTGCTCACGCCGTAAGGGCTCACCGGGCGCATCGGCCGCTCCTCGCGGATCGGCACCTCGTCGGGCCGCACTTCGCCGTACTGCGCGCTCGACCCAGCGATATGCACGCGGGCCTGCGGCACATGGCGGCGCACCGCCTCGAGCAGGTTGATCGTCCCCTCGACATTGGTGCGCATTGTGTGGATAGGCGCATCCCACGATGCGCTCGGGTAGCTCTGGGCGGCGAGGTGGAAGATCCGCTCGGGCTTGGCCGCAGCCACCGCTCGATCGACCGCAAAGGGATCTTCGATATCGCCCTCATGGAACGTTACCCGCCCCCGCAGATGGGCGATCGGCCGCGGGTCGCTGCGCCAGCGCTTGAAGGCGTGGATCTCCAGCTCGGGAAACGTCAGCAGATAGTCGGCCAGGAAGCTGCCGACCGGTCCGGTGATGCCGGTGATAAAGACGCGCACAGTGCCTCCGCCACGAAATCTCGTTAACGGGGCACATCTTACCACACCGGCTCTGCG
>DAOUGF010000501.1:0-13098 GCA_034429295.1 Chloroflexaceae bacterium | reverse complement strand
AGATCGATGCTCAACAGCGCCGCGCCCGCCTCGGCGCAGAGGGCCTCGGCGATGGCGCGGCGCCCCGAGCCATAGCCTCCCTGGAGCGCCAGGATCAGCCCGCCGGGGTGAGCCGCGCGGGCCTGACGCAGCCGATCTGCCTGGCCAGGAGGCAGCACGAGCTCGTCCAGGGTCCGCTCGGGATGTGACACCGCCGCGTAGGCAGCGATCTGCGGATCGATGAGGGGCTGGCCGAGCAACTCGGCAACGATACGATCGTCGGCCTTGAGGAAGCGAGCCAGAAGCGGCGGGTTGCGCTGGCCCTCCTCGAGGAGCTGCACGAGCCGGTTGTGGAGCAGGGGCGCCGCGCTCTCGAAGGCCGTGCGCCCGCGCAGACGGGCCGCCGGGTCGGGGCAGAGCAGGCGCAGCGCGAGGTCCACCGAGGGACGCTTACGGGTCACATCGTCCTGGATGTAGGCGTAGATCCTCTCGAAGCGCAGGTCGAGCTCGGGGGCCAGAGCCAGCAGCAGCACATCGACCTCGAAGGCGCCGAGGCCGAAGAGGCGGGCCAAACGACGCAGAGGCAACTGCTCGCCGGCGGCCTCAGCTGCGGCCCAGCGCGCTTCGAGGAGCTCGCGCTCGGCGGCAAGCTCGGCGCGGCGCCCCGCCAGATCTTCAGGCAGCTCGGGCTGGGCGGAGACGAGCAGATCGGCCTCGGCATCGGGGATGTAGAGCCCCCGATATTCGTCGTCGGCGAGGGCGCCGAAAGTGCGCCGGGTGAGGTCGATCTGCCAGGCCAACAGGCGGCGCAGCCAGGCGAGGGCGGCGCTGAGGGCGGCCTCGCCTGAGGCGGTCGCCGGAGGGCGCTCTGAGGGCTGGATGGTCACGCTGCAACCTCCCGGTGGTTGGGGCAGCGTCAGGTGGGAAGTTCGAGGGTGGGAAGCTGACAGAGATTAAAACGGTGACCATGCCCTCATTTGTTGAATACCGCTCGCTCGCTTTCGGATGGCTACGGAGAAGCTAAACAGAACGTACGGCCGAAGCATTCGCCCAGCGAATGTTTCGGCCGTACAGAGCTGACGAAGGTTTCTGAGGTTCTATTAGCCCCGAACCCGCCGCCTACTCACGCGCCTTCTTGCCGCGGCCGTACACAAACAGCATCACCAGAATGATCAGGCCGTAGAGGATGTTCCGGCCAGCCTCAGGCACGCGGGCGATCGCCAGTGTGCTCTGCAGCAGCACCACGATGATCGTACCGGCGATCGTGCCGACGTAGCCGCCCGAGCCGCCCAGAATCGACGTGCCCCCTATCACCACGGCCGCGACGCCCGCTAACACATAGGCTTCGCCCATGCCGAGGTAGCTCTGCGAGGAGAAGCCGGTCAGCAGAATGCCGGCAAATGCCGCGCACAGGCCACTGATCATATACACGGAGACCAGCACACGGCGCGGGCGCACGCCCGCCAAGTAGGCTGCGACGGGGCTGTTGCCGATCGCGTAGATATGGCGGCCCAGCACGGTAGCGCGCAGCAGCAGGATCATCAGCGCCGCGACAACCGCCCAGACGATCGCCGCCATCGGCACCACGCCGAACAGCCGGCCGACCGCCAGGAATTGCACCAGCGGCGGGGCCGCGCCCTGCGGTGTACCGTTGGTGTAGACAAGCACAGCGCCCTGCAGAAACACATTCATGCCCAGCGTCATCACCAGCGGCGGGATTCGCAGGTACGCCACACCCACTCCGTTCACCAGGCCGACTGCCAGGCCGAGGAGCAACGCTGCGGTGCAGCCCCACAGCACAAGGCCAGTGCTCGGGTAGGTGAAGCCGGTATCGGTGATCCGCGTCAGCAGCACCGCGGCGAAATTCAGCGTCCAGCTCACCGACAGGTCGATGCCGCCTGTCAAGATCACCACAGTCTGTCCGGCTGCGACCACGCCCAGAAATGCGGCCAGGACGAGTTGCTGCGACAGGTTGCCAGGCTGGACGAAGCCGGGCGACATGATGCCCGCAAACGCCAGCAGCACGAGGATAAACGAGTAGGCAATCAGCAGCACGCGCTGTTCGCTTGCCCAGCGCCGCAACCCACTGGGGCGGGATGCCCGTTCGGCTTGTTGCACAGGTGTCGACATACTGACGGCTTCCCTACGCTTCCCCTTCAGCTCAGCGTGCGCAGCCATGGACAGGCTGCGCCCCGGCTACAACACCTCGAGCCGGTTCTTTACCCGTAGCAGCTGCAGCGAGCCGATCGCGACCGCCAGCAGCAGGATGCCGCCCTGGAACATGCTCTGGTAGAACGGCGAGACCTGCAGGAAGAACAGCACGCTGACGATGACCGAGATCACGTACGCCCCGGCGATCGTACCGATGTAGCCGCCCCGCCCACCTGCGAGGCTCGTCCCCCCCAGCACGACCGCGGCGACCGAGTTGAGCGTGAACACGTTGCCCGAGAGCGCGGAGCCGGTGGCGGTCTGCGCGGTGAAGAACAGCCCCGCCACCGCGCTCGATAGGCCCGCCAGCGTATAGGCAGCGACTTTGGCGCGGGCCGGCGAGATTCCCGACATAAAGGCCGCGCCCTCGCTGCTGCCGATCGCATACAGGCTGACGCCCAGCCTCGTCCGCCGAAATGCCAGCCACAGCGCCACCAGCACCGCCAGCAGGATCAGCGCAGATGGGATGCCGGCCACCGACGTGGTCAGCGCATCGGTAAACCACTCCGGCACGTAGCCGCCTGGACGCGGCCGGACAAACAGAGCGCAACCAGTGTAGATCGAGGAGGTGGCCAGCGTGACGACGATCGGTTGCAGGCGCCCGTAGGCGATGAGGATCCCATTGAGCGCGCCGCAGGCCATGCCAACGATCAGCACCAGCAGCACCACCAGCGCCACCCTGACCGGATCATCGCTCATGAGGCTGGCGGCGACGCTGTTCGTCAGCGCGATCAGCGGGCCGACCGACAGATCGACCCCGCCGGTCAGGATCACCAGCGTTTGCCCCAGCGACGCGATCGCCAGCGTCATCCCCTGATTGGCGATCGAGATCGCCTGGGCGCCGCTGAAGCGCGGCAGCAGCCCGATATAGGTGCCCATGAGGATGACGAAGGCCAGGTAGGCGAGCAGCACCGGCGCATTGCGCCCGAAAAACGAGCGCCGGCGGCGCATTGGCAATGAGGTTCCAGCGGTCATACGTAGATCTGCGCTTTCTCCTGCGGCGAGAGGTTGAGCGCCGCGCTGACGAGGTTGCTCTCAGTCAGTTCCGCCCCGGCGAGTGTGCTGACGATGCGGCCCTCGTACATCACCAGGGTGCGGTCGCACAGGTTGACGAGCTCGCTCAGGTCGGTCGAGAAGAACAGCAGCCCGAGGCCCTCATCAGCCAGCTGGCGCATGAGCCGGTAGATCTCCTGCTTGGTCCCAACGTCGATGCCGCGTGTGGGGTCGTAGAGCAAGTAAACCTTCGCCTGGCTGAGCAGCCACTTGGCGATCACAACCTTCTGCTGATTGCCGCCGCTGAGTGTCCCGACCGGCACCTCGGCGCTGCCGGCTTTGATCGCCAGCTTGCTGATCATCTCGGCCGCGCGGCTCCGCTCCTCGCTACTGGGAATAAAGCCGACCCGCGCGATCCGCCTGAGGGTTGGGAGGCTGATATTCTCACGCACGCTCATCGGCAGGATCAGCCCCTGAGTCTTACGATCCTCGGGCACCAGGGCCAGCCCGATCCCGGCGCGCATGGCCGCGGTGGGGCTGTTGATCCGGGCCGGCTTGCCATCGAGCAGCACCTGGCCCCGTGTCCCCGCGTAAGCCCCGAACAGCGCCAGCAGCAGGTCGCCCTGGCCTTGGCCTTCCAGGCCCGCCACTCCGAGGATCTCGCCGGCATGCAGGCTGAAGCTGATCTCCTTGAGCCGGTCCTCCCAGCCGAACTCGCGCGTCTCCAGCAGCACGCGCCCTTCGGGCGGGCGGGCCGGTCGGGGCGGGAACACATCGGCCAGCTTGCGGCCGATCATCAGGCTGACGATCTCGTCGTGGCTTTTCTCGCCCATGGCGAAGGTGGCCACATGCCGGCCATCGCGGAAGACCGTGGCGCTATCGCAGATCGTCTGGATCTCCTCCATGCGATGCGAGATAAAGACCACTGCACAGCCCTGCTCGCGCAGCCGGCGCAGGATCGCGAAAGTCTGCTGAACCTCGTGCGCGCCCAGCGCTGAGGTGCCCTCGTCGAGGATCAGCACCTTGGGCTCTCTGGCGACCGCCTTGGCGATCTCGACCAGCTGGCGCTCGGCAAGCGGGAGCTCGCGCGCCGGGATGTCGGGCTCGATGTGCTGGAAGTCCAGGCTATGCAGCAGCTCGGCGGCCTTGCGGTTCATCTCGGCGACGTCGATCAGGCCCCAGCGGTTACGTGGCTCGCGGCCGATGAAGATATTCTGCGCCACCGTGAGGTCGGGCACGAGCGAGAGCTCCTGGAACACCGGGACAATCCCGGCCCGCGCGGCCTCCGCCGGGCTGCGGAATGATACCGGCTGGCCGTTGAGCAGAATCGTGCCGGAGTCGGGCTCCAGCACCCCGCTCAGGATCTTGACCAGGGTGCTCTTGCCAGCGCCATTTTCGCCCAGCAGCGCGTGGATCTGGCCTGCCTCACAGTGAAACTCAGCGCCGTCGAGCGCCACCACGCCGCCGAACCGCTTCGAGACGTCCCGGGCTTCGAGGAGGGCCATCGCTTACTCATCGAGGCGGCCTGGAGGGTGAGAGCCCTCCAAACCGCCGCTGTCGCCTACTCACACACTACACCTGCTGGGCGTTGATCTGGTCGACGGTGAGATTGACGCCGCAGGGCTCGATCTGGATCGGAGTGAAGAAGTTGTCCGGCAGGTTGGTGAACACGTTGACGCCATCCTGGAGCTGGTCGCTGGTGGCTACCGGCAATGGGATCGAGATCGACAGCGGGAGCTCCTTGCCGCTGAGCAGGTCGATCGCGGCGCGGATGGCCACCGCGACCATCCCTGGCGTCTGCCCGACCGAGATCCCGGTGAGCCCCTGGTCCTTGAACTGCAGCAGCTGCTTGCGGAAGCCGTTCTCAGCCTCGCCGGCCACCGGCACCAGTGGCCTGCCGGCCTGCTGAAAGGCCCGCACTACGCCGTCGGTGCCGCCCTGGCACCACACGCCGTTGATCTCGGGGTAGGAGGCGAGCGCGGTGGAGGTTACCTGCTGGGCCTTGCCGGGGTCCCAATCGCCGTTGACCTCGGCGACGACAGTGATGCCGGGGTTGGCGGCGAAGACCTCCTTAGCGCCCTTGGCCCGGTCGGCGTCGACCGAGGTGCCGGCGACACCGTTGACCATCAGCACGTTACCGCTGCCGCCCATCTCCTTGACGAGCCACTCGGCCATGACCCTGCCGAACTCGACCTGATCCTCGTTGACGATCACCACGCCCGGGGTCTCGACGATATTATCGAAGGCGAGCACCACAATGCCCTGGTCCTGAGCCTTCCTGACCACCGGGTCGAGCGCGGTGGGCGAGGCGGCGTTGATGATGATCGCCTGCGCGCCGGCGGCGATCATGTTCTCGATCTGGCTGATCTGGGCGGCGGCGTCGTTGCCCGAGCTATTGACGAGGAACTGCGAAATGTGCGGCTTGATGTCGGGCTGCTCGACAAATGCCTTCGCCATCTTGATCATCTGGGTGCGCCAGACGTTGCCGATGTAGGAGTTGCTGAGGGCGATCACATATGGGCTAGGCTTGGGGTCAAACTTCACTGTCGCGGTATCAGCCGTGGCCGGGCGATAGCAAGCCGCCGGATCGAACGTGCTACTGCTCGTCGCCCCGCCGGCTGCCGGCGCGGATGTTGCCGCCGGGGCCGACGTGTTTGGGGCCGCGGCCCCACAGGCTGCCAGCAGCGCAGCGCTGAGCCCGACTCCGCTGATCCGCAGAAACTGCCGCCGATCCATCTGTGGCCTGTCGGACGAACCAGAGCCCATCGTTGATCTCCTTCTAGCTAGTACAGCTTTCCACAGGTGAGTTGCTGGTAGGGATCACCGACGAAAGACGACCGCATGCTGTCTGCCCGATTGTGGTCTGTCGTCTGTCGCCCGTCGTCACCTACCCCAACCCACTTTCGGACTGCATAACTAGTGCTCCGCCACATACGATGTGGTGGATACGCATCGTCCGGATGGGTTTCCCCGCTCGAATACCCCTTTGTAGCTCTCCCTGGCCACCGTTCACAGCTAGATGTCTTCGGTGCCTCCCTTTCTACTGAGCGCTGGCGGCTCCCCATATTGCTCAATATGTCTCCAGATAATACGGCAATGCTCGGCGATACTGCGAGCTGCCAGATCCGGGTCGCGCAGCATAAGCGCCTCGACCAGGGGGACATGCTGTTCCGCAACCTCGACGAGGTTTGGGAAATAGTATGGATGCGTCTGAATAATAAAGCGCTGCACCTGAACATACAGCAGGCGCCACACGCGGAGCAGCGTTGTATTGCCGGACCACTCACAGATCAGCTCGTGGAAGACCATGTCGTGATCGATCAGCGTCGTCAGATCGTTGGCCCGCCCGCTTGCGCGCATCACCTCGATCAGACCGAGCAACTGCTCGCATTGGGCCTCGGTGATCTGTGTCGCCGTTCGCCGGAAGGCCCGTGTCTCAATCTCGGAGCGTACCGCAAAGACATCCTGCATCTCGGCATAGGACAGCGGGCTGATAAAGGTGCCCGTATGCGCGACCCGGATCACCAGCCCTTCGTGCTCAAGCCGTTGGAGCGCCTCGCGCACCGGCCCCTGACTGGTACCCAGCCGCCCCGCAATATCGAGCTCCACCAGCCGATCCCCGGCCAGGAATTGGCCGTGCAGGATCGCAGTGCGGAGCTGACTCCAGACCTGGTCAACGCGAGACCGGCGGTCTATCGGATTTAGTGTAGACATACGATGCTAAGGCCCGCGGTCCAACACAGCGTAGGGCTAGGCCAGCACATTATTGATTATTGATAATCGAGGCGTGTGCCGCGAGGATAACACTTGAGCGTTTCAGTGTCAAGCAGTTGCTCGGGTGCTGCCGCCTCCGCACCCCGGCTCTCGTTGTGCTGACGCCAGTGCGGGGCGCTTGAGCCCCCGCACCCCCGGCCCACGCGGGCCCTCCTGGACCTCCCGCGCCAGGGGACGCTGTCCCCTGGACCCCTAAAGCCGGCGGCCGCCAGCGCCGAGAGCGCCACCGCTGTATGCCCCTCGGCGCCGAGAGCGGGCGATGCGTTCCCAACCCCGCACCGGCTGCCGTGCAGTTTCGCGTCTTTCCTTAAGCGCTGCGCGCCACTTCGTAACGCCCCGTTAAGCGCTTCGCGCCACTTCGTAACGCGTCATTCACGATCCAAATGCCCCCAACTCACCCTTATACATCCCTTATAGGCGCCCGGTAGCCTGCGTGCGGCGGGACACACCACGATCCTGCCATCGCAATACGCTGCAGGTTTATTACACCGCTCCCGTGTCCAGGGAGCGTTCAGGAGGCTTAAACCAATGCCACTTACGATCGCTCGCATTCACGCCACGACCATCTCGATCCTCGCTGGTCTTGCGCTCGCTGCTTGCGCTACCCCGCAGAACGCCGCCGTCCCCACTGTCGCACCCGCGGCACCAACCAGCGCACCCGCTCCCACCGTCGCCCCCGCGGCGCCCACTAGCGCACCCGCTCCCACCGTCGCCCCCGCGGTGCCAACCAATGTGCCGGAGCCCACCACTGTGGCCGCCACTGCCACTCCGGAGGCCCCGGCAGGCCTCGTCGCTGACCCCGAGGACGAGGCGGCCGTCGCTCTTGAGCAGTTCCTCATTGCGATGCACGAGGGTCGCTATGCTGACGCCGCAGCGCTCTACGGCGGCGACTACGGCATGCTGCAGGCGTACAACCCCTATGTTCCCATCGAGGATCACGTGGGGCTGCTGCGGCAGGCCTGCGAGGTCAACGGCTTTATGTGCCTGGCACCGGCAAGCATCACCCGCAACTCAAGCGATGCTACCGTGATCTACTACGACGTCACATTCTTCGCGCCCGATGGCTCGATTTTCAGCATCCCGACGGCCGGCGATAGCGCCGATGCCCATAGCTCGTTCGGGCTGATGGTGCAGATGAGGCCTGAGGGCCCCCGTGCCATCACCCTCCCGCCCTATGTCTCGTAGCCCCTGACCCGGCGCCTCGTCCGGGCCTGCGCCGCTCCAAGGCGTGGCACAGACGAGGTGCTGGCTCTCCCTGCGACACCACGACACACCCTACCAGCGAGCATGTCAGTGGTTGCGCTCGTTCATGGCGCCAGACATGTAACAGCGCAGCTTCCCCTCGGCCGCGTGTGGCAGACCTGCAGCCTCCTCGGGTGCCATGTAGACGACTAGCTTGAGCGAGGGCTGCACGGCGAGGCGCAGCGTGACGTACTCCAGCTCGATGGGCTCGGCCTGCGCCGGTTGCAGCACCTTGCGCCGATCGACGGTGCCCTGCACCGCGTGCTGCTCCCACCAAGCGCGGAACTCTGAGCTCGCCGCTCGCAGGTCAGCGATCAGCGTCGAGATCTCGGACGAGCCGTGGTACGGCTCGATCTCAGCTCGGAACTCCGCGATCACATGCAGCGCCACTTGGGCCCAGTCGACGTACAGGCGGCGCTTGGCGGGGTTGGTGAAGATCTGCCAGACCAGGTTGTGCCGGTATGGAGGCAACCCTCGGCTGATCTCGAACAGATTCTCGGCGGCCTGATTCCAGGCCAGGTAGTCCCAACGGTATCCCAGGGCATATGCCGGGTACGGCAGGCTCAATAAGATCGCCTGCAGGGCCGGGCTCACATGCTCCTCCACTGGGGGCTCCGCCCGCAGCGGCTGGCCCGCGAGCAAGAACAGGTGCCGCCGCTCATCAGGCGTCAGTCGCAGCGCCTCGGCGAGGCTACTGAGCACCCCGCTTGAGGGCCGGATGTCGCGGCCTTGCTCCAGCGCCGTGTACCACGAGAGCCCCACGTGCGCAAGCAGCGCCACCTCCTCGCGCCGCAGCCCCGGCGTGCGGCGCCGTCCCCCCGTTGGGAGACCGACCTCCGCCGGCGTAAGCCGAGCACGGCGGGTGCGTAGAAAGCTTGCGAGCGCGGTCCGCCGCGCCGCATCTTCTACTGAGGCTTGCTCCATTATCCTGACACTCCCAATGCTAGGATAACGACAGATCTCGCTCACGCAGCCGTTCCGTGGCATCCTCTCCAAGTGTACCACCCCCCACGCCGTGGTGGTGGTCTAGGAGCCGGTCCAAGCCATAAGGAGCGATCATGCGGCACGCACCTACGATCACGGTGGCGATTGTGTATCATAGCGGCTACGGTCACACCGAGCGGCAGGCCCAAGCGGTGGCGCAGGGCGCCACGTCGGTGCCTGGCACCATCGTTCGCCTGCTCGCGACGGCGGAGGCCCAAATGGATCTGCTGGCGCTCGACGCAGCCGACGCGATTATCTTTGGGACGCCGACCTATATGGGCGGCCCCTCAGCGGCGTTCAAGGCCTTTATGGAGGCGAGCTCCAAGGTCTGGGCAGACAGTCTGCGCTGGCGCGATAAGCTCGCTGCCGGCTTCACGAGCTCGCAGTGTATGAACGGCGATAAGCTCAATACGCTGATGAGCCTGGCGATCTTTGCGGCCCAACACGGCATGCAGTGGGTCGGCTTGGATCTGTACGGCGGCTGGAACAGCCGCACTGGCGGCCCCGAGGATCTGAACCGCTTGGGAAGCTGGCTCGGCGCGATGGCCCAATGCGACGCCGACCTGAGCGCCGAGCAGGCTCCGCCGCAGAGCGATCTCCGTACCGCCGAACACCTCGGCCGGCGGGTCGCGCTGCTCGCCCGGCAGTGGGCCGCTGGCCGCAGGCTGCAGGAGTTGCCGGAAGGCGTCCTCGCCTCGCGCTGACACCTTCGTCTGCACTGCTGGCCGCACTCGCGACCAGCGGCGGCCAGCAGTGCCGAAAGTTCGGGCCCTCGTCTGATGTGGCGGAACCTCCACGTTTGGTATACCTCGAAGGTACACGACATACGGGTGCGAAAACACAGCCCGGTTGGTAGTCCGGGCGTACGGGCGCCAGCCCGTATCAGTATCCTTCCCCTCCAGGATGTCCGGCACCCGGCTGCAACTGGTTGGAGGGGCAATGCACACCCTGACAGTCTATTTCGACGACCCCTGGTGGGTCGGCGTGATCGCCTGTGAGGAAGCCGGGACGCTGCGTGTCTATCGCCACATCTTCGGGAGCGAGCCGAGCAATGAGGAGGTGTTGGCCTTCGTCCTGCGGGATTATCTTCGGCTGACGAGCCGCCCAGTGGCAGGCATCGCTAGCAACGCAGAGGAGCCGCCGCGCCGCAACCCCAAGCGCGCAGCACGCGAGGCGGCCCGGATGACTGCAGCGCGGGGCATCTCGACGAAATCACAGGAGGCGCTACGGGTCGCCCGTGAGGCTGAGGCGCAGGCGCGGAAGGCCACGAGTCGGGCCGAGCGCAAGCGTGCCGCCGAGCAAAAGTGGGCGCAGGCACGCGCACGAGCACGAGCCCGCCATCGTGGCCGCTAAGGTGTTAATGACACGATCCGCCACCGACCACCGCGCATGGGCAGCCGGCGCCACCGATGCGATGAGCACAAGGAGGAGCGCGTGCTACGCGAACCTCTTCTATCGCAATCATCAGCACCGCTGGCGCCAGCTGCACTGTGATCGGGCTGCACAGGCAACGCTTTTACCGACGCGATCGAAGGAGGCCAGCGCGGCTATAGTGGCGCGTTTTTTGGGCTCAGCTGCATCGTGATACCGCCATCGACATAGATCACCTGGCCGGTGATGTAACTCGCATCGTCTGAGGCCAGAAACGCCACTGTAGATGCGATATCCTGCGGGGTTCCTGCGCGCAGCAGCGGTATCCGCTCGACCAGCGCAGCGGCGGCCGCCTCGCCAGCGCGCCTGAGCCAACCGGTGTCGATCGCGCCAGGGCCGATCGCATTGACGCGAATGCCGAACGGCGCCAATTCGTTGGCCATCGCTCGCGTCATTCCGTCAATGGCCCCTTTCGTCATATCGTAGGGCAGCGCCCGCCAGTGGGCACGCAGCCCACCAACCGAGCTGATATGAATAATGCTCCCTTGAGTGCCGCGCTCACGCATGACGTCGGCCGCGTACTGTGCCGCCAGATACGGCGCCTTGACATTGATCGCCAGCTGTTCGTCCAGCAACACCTCGTCCACATCAAAGATGTGTTTGCGCCGCAGATCCGCAGCATTGTTGACCAGCAGATCAATGGTGCCGAATGCCGTCACCGTCGCATCAATCAGCTGTCGCACGGCATGGGGCTCAGCAAGATCGGCGGTCAGCGCGAGCGTGCTCACTCCAAGCTGCTCAAACTCGGCCGCTGTCTGCTCAACCTCATCGGCGACATTGCTGGTGATCACCACCTTCATGCCCTCGCGCCCGAGCCGTAGCGCAATACCTTTGCCAATGCCCCGGCTCGAGCCAGTGACCAGCGCGACTTTTCCGCGCAACTCCTCGTAGCGCGGGCGAATTGCTTCAAACTGCTCCTTGCTCTCCATCGCTCCCTCATTGAGGCGCTATCACCGTCTTCCAAGACTATCGAGCGCGCGGCGCGAGCGGCGCCGGGGCCGCTTGACCATGGAGAGCCGGCTCCGTATCCTTGAGGCAGGAATGTTGCTGTGTGGCCACCTCAAGTTTCGGATACCAGGCTCCCGGGTTGTGCCACTTCCACGATACCACGCTCCAGCGCCGATAGTGACGCACGCAACGAGAGGGCCATGATGACAGCGGATAGCGCGCTTCTCGCGGAGATCCGCATTGGCCACCTCCATCTCAAGGTGGCCGGCCGGAGCCATTCGGGCAGATAAAAGATGGAACTGTATCACGACGGGGTGCGCTTGGGCGCGCTCACGCGCTATTTCTATGAGACCCCCTGGGCTAGCGCTTGGCTCATCGCCGACGATCCAGCGACGGTCGCGCACTACGCTGCTATCTGCGCCTTTCACACCTGGTTCGAGCAGCTGCCCGACGACCTGCCCGACGCCGAGGCCGACGCGCGCTACGAGCAGGAGTTGGCAACCCGCGGCCTCGACGAGCCCATGCTCGAGGCCTACTGGCGGCCCTGGGTCGTTGTGATGCCCAACGGCGAGCGGCGCGAGATCTCCCTACCTTACGTCGAGCCCGATGGGTACTGCACCTGGCGTTGGTGACGCGAGCTGAGATAAAGGCGGTTGTCCAACTCCCTGCTGCTCAGGCCGCTCGAACTTCAGCGAGCCGTTTGACTGCGTACGCGTCATCCCAGCAGACGGCGGCTTCCCATGCGGCCGACGCTTGCGCAGCGATGTCGTATGCCTCTTCGTCGAGACCGGCGGCGTTGTAGGGCAGCGCCAGATCGAGGTCGGGTACATCGACGTGCGCCTCGTCCCAGTCGATCAGGGCGACCCGAGTTGCCGTCATACGGATATTGCCAGGGTTGTTGGGGTTGCCGTGGACGACGCAAGTCTGGCGGCCGGCGAGCCGCGCCCAAGCCGCTCGGCATCGCGCAACGCCCTCAGCCGGCATCGCGCCGAGGTCGATCTTCGTCCCGGTGTCGGCGTGCAGGAGGTCGGTCGACGATCGCCAACCCGGGCGCTGCGGCCAGCCCACGGTCAACCGATGCAGCTGGCGGAGCGTGTCGGCCACACGACGCCAATCGGCTTCAGTCTCGGGCGGCCCGCCCTCGACGTAGGTCATCACCACCACACCGTCGGCGAACAGCCGGCCGTCCGTCGTCGGGATCGGCACCGGCACGGTCAGCCCGGCACGGTCGAGGTGAACGAGGAGCTCGGTCTCCCAGGCGAGATCCGCGTCGCTCCTGACGCCGCGACGAGCGACCGCGAACTGCCCGTTGATGCGCATGCTCCATACGTCGTTGGCCACGCCGCCTGCGAGTCGCTCGATGCGAACGACGTCGTCACCCCACCGCCCGAGCGACTCCCATCCCACTGGCCCCATCCTCCCCTTCGCCAACGCATGGTGACGCCCGTTAGCGGAGCTAGCGCGAAGCGCTATCGACACAAACGCCATGCCTTCGATTCGCCGGCAAGACGCTCCGGTTCAGCGACGGGCCGCATAGCA
>DAOUGF010000500.1:0-22683 GCA_034429295.1 Chloroflexaceae bacterium | reverse complement strand
ATCATGGCCGACGAGGCGCCGCGCCTGCCCCAGCAGCTGGCGCGCATCGACCGGCTGGAGCGCGCGCCGCTGAGCGCCGCCGAAGAGGCCGAGGTAATAGCCGCTATCGCGGCCCTCATGCCGGGCCACCATGCCGTGATCTGCTCCGATTACCAGGCCGGCCTGCTTACGCCCGCGGTAGTTGCCGCCGTGCGCGAGCGCTGCCGCGAGCATGGCGCCCTCTTCTGCGTGGACGCCCAAGGCAACTCCCGCTACTACACCGGCGCCGACCTCTTTCGTTGCAATAACCGTGAGGCCGAGGCCGCCTTGGGCGCGCCGCTCCATAGCGAGGAGCAGTTCCGCGAGGGCGTGGCCAGGCTGCGGGCCGAACTTGGCGCCCGGCTCGTGATCGTCACCCGCGGGCCAGACGGCCTCTCGCTGGAGGGCGAGAGCCTGCCCTACACCCATATCCCGGCCCTCCGCGTGAGCGAGGTGTACGACACCACCGGGGCCGGCGACACCTTCATCGCTATCGCCACCCTGGCGCTGGCCGCCGGCATCGGCGGGCTGGATGCAGCCCGGCTCGCGACCGCCGCAGCCGCTCTGGTGGTGCGCCGCCTCGGCAACGCCGTGGTCACACCGGCCGAACTCGCAGCCGCTCTGAATCAATAGAGGCGCCCTGTGGGCGCCTCTAGAAAGAGAGTCTGCGCTTACCGTGGTGCCCTAAGCCGCCCTTCGCAGCCGCTAGGGCCACCGACTACGGGCTACGGACAACAGACCACGGACTACGGCAAACTACGCCGCGGCGAGCCGCTTGAAGCCGGCGAGAGCCTCTTCCTCGTCCTGGTAGATCTCGGCATACTGGGCCAGCCCCACCATGCGGAAGATCTTCTGGAAGTGCTGCGAGAGGCCGCTCACGGCCAGCTTCTGGTTGTTGCGGTTCACCTCGGTGACGATGCCGATCAGGATGGCGATCCCGGCGCTGTTGATATAGTCGTTCTGGCGGAAATTCAGCAGCACAAAGCGGGCGCCCTTGTTCGTCACCTCGCGGTACGCGCTGTTGATCTTCTCCTCGGCGAAGGTCGTCACATCGCCGAACAGATCGATGATCGCAACACCATCGCGCTCGCGGGTGCTTACCGTCAGTTCATCTTCCAACATCATGCGCTCCTCCAGGCATATCGGCAGCCGTCGAAACGACGACAGCGCGGTCGTGTACGCGTGCCGGCCGCACGCCTAATGTTTCAACCCTGGCGCAAGGGTGCGATGAAATGCAAAGCGGAAACAGTTGCCGCTACCTCGCGGCACAAAGCCGGCCTCGTCGCAGAGCTGGCTGATCAACATCAGCCCCATGCCCCGCAATGAGCCGACGCCGGCGATCTTGTCAACGATCGTGAGCGGCTCACCTTTGGGCGTAAAGGCGCTCACGCCCTGATCGACCACCTCGATCACAAGCTGCTGCTCCTCAACCCGACAAAAGACCTGCACTCGCAGGCCAGGCCTGAGCGAGTTGCCGTGCTCGATCGCGTTGATACAGGCCTCGCTGAGGGCCGTCTTCAGATCCTCGATCCGGTCCGCTGAAATCCCGAGGCGGCGGGCGAAGGCTGCGACGGCGTCGCGGGCGATCACCTCATAGCCGAGCTCGCTGGGGAGGGACAGTTCCATGCTCATCTGGGTGTAGGATGGCGTGCTCATTGCTCGAGATGGATGACCATACGAACCTGATTACCGCCGCTGGGCGCGGTGGTGAACTCCACCTCGTCCATCAGCTCACGGATCAACCAGATCCCCCAGCCGCCCTTATCTTCGCGCTCGAAAGCGTCTTCGATTGTCGGGCTGCTTGTTGTACACTCCTGGTCGAGCTGCTTCCGCCCCTGGTCGGCCACATGGATGATCAGCTCATCATCGCGAGCGGTCAGCAGCACCACCACTTTAATCGCCGCATCGTGCTGGTTACCGTGCTCGATGGCGTTCGTCACCGCCTCGCTGATCGCTGTCTTCAACGACTCCACCCGGTCAGGATGGAAACCCATCCGCCGGGCGAGGGAGGAGGCCGTATCCATCGCGACGCGCTCGTAGCCGAGCTTGCTCGGCAACCGCAGCTCGATCACCTTCTCGACGGGCTCACGCTGGGTGGTATCTTCGCTCATGCCCCAGAATCCGGGCTGTACGGTATGATGCTTAGCATCAGCGCGCAGCGCCTTCGAGCGGTGCAGCGCAACAGCTTTTAATACAAAAAGTGTGGGCCGGGCCACACATATTCCAGGCCAATCATAACATAGCCCATCACAACGGCGCAATAGGACGGAAGTTCGATACGAACTATGACCACGGCATTGGCTCCCGTGCGCGTTCTGAAGGGCTAGAGCGGAATGTTCCCATGCTTGCGGGCTGGCAGGCTCTGGCGCTTGGTGCGAGCCAGCGTCAGGGCTTTGATCAGCGCGGGCCGTGTCTCGCGGGGCTCGATCACCGCATCGATGTAACCCCGCTCCGCGGCCACGTACGGGTTCGCAAAGCGGCTCTGATAATCCTCGACCAGCTCAGCCTGGCGCCGCTGCGGGTCCTCGGCCTCGGCCAGCTCCTTGCGGAAGATGATCCGCACTGCGGCGTCCACGCCCATCACCGCGATCTCGGCCGTCGGCCAGGCGAAGTTGAAGTCGGCGCGGATATGCTTGGAGGCCATCACGTCGTACGCGCCGCCGTAGGCCTTGCGGGTGATCACCGTGAGCTTCGGCACCGTTGCCTCGCAGTAGGCGTAGAGCAGCTTGGCGCCGTGGCGGATGATCCCGCCGTACTCCTGCTGGGTGCCAGGCAGGAACCCCGGCACATCCACAAAGGTGATGAGCGGGATGTTGAAGGCGTCGCAGAAGCGCACAAAGCGGGCACCCTTCACCGAGCTGTCGATGTCAAGCGTGCCGGCCAGATGCATGGGCTGGTTGCCCACCACGCCAACCACGTGCCCGTCGAGCCTGGCGAAGCCGACCACAATATTGCGGGCCCAGTGGGCCTGCACCTCGAAGAAGAAGCCGTCGTCCACAACGGCCTCGATCACCTTGGCCATGTCGTAGGCCTTCCGCGGGCTGTCGGGGATCAGCGTCTGCAGCGACTCCTCCATGCGCGCCGGGTCGTCGGTTGGCGCGATGTAGGGCGGGTCGTCGAGATTGTTCGCCGGCAGGAATGAGAGCAGCGTCCGCAGCTGCTCGAAGCACTCATCCTCGTCGTCCGCGGCGAAGTGGGCCACGCCGCTGCGGGTGTTGTGGGTCATCGCGCCACCGAGCTCCTCGAATCCCACCTCCTCGCCGGTGACCGTCTTGATCACATCGGGGCCGGTGATGAACATCTGGCTGGAGCCCTTCACCATCAGGATGAAGTCGGTCATCACCGGCGAGTAGACGGCGCCGCCCGCGCATGGGCCAGCGATGATCGAGAGTTGGGGGATCACGCCACTGCTGAGCACGTTCCGGTAGAAGATCTCGGCGTAGCCGCCGAGGCTCACCACGCCCTCCTGGATCCTAGCCCCGCCCGAGTCGTTGATGCCGATACAGGGCACACCCATCCGCAGCGCCAGATCCATCACCTTGCAGATTTTCTCTGCAAAGACCTCGCCCAGGCTGCCGCCGAAAACGGTGAAATCCTGCGAGAAGATGCAGACCGGGCGCCCCTCGATGGTGCCGTGACCAGTGATCACGCCGTCGCCTAGGGGCTTGCGGCGCTCCATGCCGAAGGCGGTGGCCCGATGGACGGCGAAGGCGTCGAGCTCCACGAAGGAGCCGGGGTCGAGCAGCCGCTCGATCCGCTCGCGGGCAGTGAGCTTGCCCCGCTCGTGCTGGCGGGCGATGGCCTGCTCGTCGCCGGCCAAGGCCCGCTCGCGGCGCCGCCGCAACTCCTCGATCTTCTCAGCGGTCGTCTGTGACATTGCGGACTCCTTCGTGAGCCGAGGGGCAGAGGGGCGGAGGAGGAGCTGGCTGGGTAGCCCGCTCCTGCGCTCCGCTGCTTCTGCTCACCCTCGCCCGTAGCGCATAACCATCCACAAAAAACGCGGCACAGCGTCGATGATGCGGGGCAGACGATGGGGCTGCCGGATGAGCCGGTAGAGCCACTCCAGGCCGATGCGCCGCATGAAGGCCGGCGCCCGCGGCACCCGGCCGGAGATGTAGTCGAACGCGCCACCCACGCCTATCGCGAGCGGCACCCGCAGGTGCGGCTGGTTGCCGGCAATCCAGAGATCCTGCCGCGGGTGGCCGTACGCCACCAACAGGATGTCGGGGCGGGCGGCGGCGATCAGCTGCCGCAGGAAGGGTTCGTGGCGGGCGGCGGGCGAGCCGGCGAAGGTGCCCGCGATCGTAAGCCCGGGATTGGCGGCCTGTAGCGCCGCGGCCGCCGCCTCGGCCACGCCCGGCGCGGCGCCGAGCAGGAACAGACGATAGCCTCTCTCGGCAGCCAGGGCGGCCAGGCGACGCGTCAGCTCCACCCCGGTGACTCGCCCCCGCAGCGGTGTGCCCAGGTAGCGAGCGGCCAGCAGCAGCCCAAAGCCGTCGGGGGTGCGTAAGTCGGCGCCGGCCAGGACGGCGGCGAAGGCGGGGTTACGCCGGGCCTCCATGATGAACTCGGGATTCACCGTGCAGATCTGGTGCGGGCCGCCGGCGCGGATCATCTCGTCGGCCAGGGCCAGCGCCTCGTCCTCGACCACGTCGTCCACGGCGACACCGAGGATGGCCACCTGCCGCAGGGCTCGGGGCTGAGGGCTGAGGGCTGAGGGCTCCGCTGCCATCATCGTGCTCCAGGCGCTGAACTGTTCCGGGCGCGGGCGGGCGAGCCGATTATAGCGCAGAAAAGCCGATCATCGCCCCGTGCTATAATGCGGCGATTCCAGCGCCGAGCAGCCGGCTCGGCCCAGGCGTTGGTCTTTTTTGACCCCTCAAGTCGTCAGGAGAGTCTATGTTCCGCTCGCACACCTGCGGCGAGCTGCGCCCGGATCACGTCGGCCAGGAGGTGACGCTGGCGGGCTGGGTGCACCGCCGCCGTGACCATGGCCCGCTGATCTTTATCGACCTGCGGGACCGCTACGGCCTCACCCAGGTCGTCTTCGACGCCTCAAGCCAGCCCGCCGCCCACGCCGTGGCGAGCGAGGCCCGCTCCGAGTATGTGCTCCAGATTAAGGGCTTGGTGCGCGCCCGCCCAGCCGAGGCCGTCAACCCCGACCTCGCCACCGGCGGGATCGAGGTGGTGGGCCAGGCCGCTGAGGTGCTCAACCCCGCCCGCACCCCGCCCATCTACATCTCCAAAGAGGGCGGCGAGGACGAGGCGCTGCGCTTGAGGTACCGCTACCTGGACCTGCGGCGCGAGCGGATGCAGCGCAACCTCATCCTGCGCCACCGCGTGATCAAGTTCATGCGCGACTTTCTCGATCAGGAGGGCTTCATCGAGATCGAGACCCCCATCCTGATCAAGTCGACCCCCGAGGGCGCCCGCGACTATCTCGTACCCTCCCGCGTCCATCCCGGCAAGTTCTACGCCCTCCCCCAGAGCCCCCAGCAGCTCAAGCAGCTGCTGATGGTGGCCGGCTACGATAAATACTTCCAGATCGCCCGCTGCTTCCGCGACGAGGATCTACGGGCCGATCGCCAGCCGGAGTTCACTCAGCTCGATATGGAGCTGAGCTTTGTGGACCAGGAGGACGTGCTGCAGCTGATCGAGCGGCTCTTCACCGAGCTCTGCCGCGCTGTGGTGCCCCACAAGAAGGTTGTCACCCCCTTCCGCCGCCTCAGCTACAGCGAAGCGATGGAGCGCTACGGCTCCGATAAGCCTGACCTGCGCTACGATCTGGAGTTAGTGAATCTCGGCGACCTGCTGGCGGATACCCCCTTCACCGTCTTCAAGAGCGCCCTGGAGAGCGGCGGCCAGGTGAAGGGCATCCGGGCCCCCGGCCTCGGCGGTTACTCCCGTAAGCAACTCGACGAACTCACCGAGTTGGCGCGCGCCGGCGGCGCCCGCGGCCTCGCCTGGGCCGCCATCCCGCAGGACGGCGGCGACATCCGCTCCTCCTTCGCCAAGAACCTCGGCCCTGGCGAGCTGGATGCGATCGTCGAGCGCCTCGGCGGGCAGCCCGGCGACCTCCTGCTGATCGTGGCCGACCAGCCGGCCGTCGTCGCCGCCAGCCTCGATAAGCTGCGCCGTGAGCTGGCCGAGCGGCTGAACCTCGCCGACCCCGACACACTCCACTTCGCCTGGGTGCTCGACTTCCCGCTCCTGGAGTGGGACGAAGAAGAAGGCCGTTGGGGCGCGGTGCACCACCCCTTCACGGCGCCCCAGGACGCCGATCTGCCGCTGCTGGCGAGCGACCCCGGCAAGGTGAAGGCCAAGGCCTACGATCTGGTGCTCAATGGCTACGAGGTGGGCGGCGGCAGCATCAGGATCCACCGCCGCGAGGTGCAGCAACAGCTCTTCGATCTGCTCGGCATCAGCCCTGAGACGGCCCAAGCCCAGTTCGGCCATATGCTCGAGGCCTTTGAGTACGGCGCCCCACCCCACGGCGGCATCGCCCCTGGCATCGACCGGATCGTGATGATCCTCGCCGATGAGAGCACCATCCGCGAGGTAATGGCCTTCCCGAAGACTCAGCAGGCCGTGGATCTGATGACGAATGCCCCTTCGAGCGTGGATGAGCGTCAACTCAAGGAGCTGCATATCTCACTACGGTAGCTGGTATTACTGATATGCGTATGAGAGACGCCCAGTGGGCGTCTCTCACCCGTTCCACAAACTCAGATTCCACCCGAATACAGCGTTGTTTTAGTTTTGAGAGCAGGTAACGAGAGTGCGGTATACTAACCGGACACTATAGAGGCCGTAGGCGATGCCTCGCAGGTACCGGGACAGGGAGCTGAGCCATGGTCAAACGCATCCTGGTCGTAGACGATGATGTTAACGTCCGCCGGATCGTCACGCTGGCCCTCAGCGACGACTCGCCCTACGAGGTTCACTCCGTCTCATCGGGCGAGGCGGCCTTGCTGCACATCGCCCGCAACCCGGTCGATCTGCTCTTCACCGATATTCGCATGCCGGGCATGAACGGCCTCGAGTTGGTGCAGCGCGTCCGCGAGCTCGACCCGAAGACGGCTGTGATCGTCTTCACGGTGAGCCCGCAGGACCTGACGCCCGAGCGAGCTGCCGAACTGAAGATCGACTGCCTGCTAGAGAAACCGGTTTCGCCGGAGCGGATGCGCTTGGCGGTTGACCTGCTGCTCGACCCGTTCAAGCTGCTGCCGCGACCATCGCAGCGGGGCGAGGAGCTTCCGGCTCCGGTACCGCAACCCGCGCCCGCGACAACCACCAGATCCGGCACCGGCAGCCTCAAGCCCATCACCAGCAGTCTGCGGCCAAGCACCGGCAGCCTCCCGCAGACAGGCCCCCTTGGGCAGCGCCTGGCGGCGGCTCGGGCGAAGCGGCAGACCACGCCGCTGCCCACGGTGGAGCAGGGCGCGCCTGTGGCCGTGCGCCTCACGCCGAAGAGCCCCAACGTGGGCGGTCGCAACTACTCGGCGGAGCAGATCGAGGCGATGCGCCTGGCGTTGAAGGAACTGGCTCTGGAGCCGGACGTCCACTGCGCCTTGCTCGCCGACATCAGCGGGATCGTGCTCACCCACTGGAGCCGCCGCCGCGACATCAACGTGACCGTGGTAGCGGCCCTGGCGGCGGGCAACACGCTGGCCCTCGCCGAGATCGGCCGCAACTTGGGGCAACAGTCGCCGGGCCACCTCGTGATCCACGAGGGGCAGGACCAGAGCATCATCATGGCGACCATGGACGATCTGCTGCTGCTGCTCGCCATCGGCCCGAACGCCTCCCTCGGCTGGGCGCGCATCGCCACGCTGCGGGCCTGCGAAGAGGTGCTGCGCATCGCCCGCGGCGTTTGACAGCGCCCTAACGCTCTGGTATAATCGTCGAGGTTAAGGGCGGCTATCCGCTCTCTTTTCATGTTGTCTTCATATCTACGCTACCTGGCAGCCGGGCGCCCGCGCCGGCGGCCCGCCGCCCTCAGTGTGCTGCCCCAAGGAGAAGAGACGTGTACGCGATTATCCGTGACCGCGGGATGCAATACCGCGTAGAGCAGGGCCAGGTGCTCACCATCGATCTGCTCGATGAGGCCGAGCCCGGCAGCCAGATCGAGCTCGGCGAGGTGCTGCTGGTGGGCGACGGCGACAGCGTGAAGGTGGGCTCGCCCCTGCTGAGCGGCGCCGTGGTGCGGGCCGAGGTGCTCGGCGAGAAGAAGGGCGAGAAGATCATCGTCTTCCGCTACCGCAACAAGAAGCGCTACCGCCGCCGCACCGGCCACCGCCAGCGCTACACCCAGATCAAGATTAGCGAGATCGTCGCGTAGGAAGGAAGCAACGATGGCACATAAAAAGGGCGTCGGTAGCTCGCGCAACGGCCGCGACAGCAAGCCGAAGATGCGCGGCGTGAAGGCCTTCGGCGGCGAGCGCGTGATCCCCGGCAACATCATCGTCCGCCAGACGGGCACGAAGGTGAAGCCGGGCGAGAACGTCGGCATGGGCCGCGACTACACGCTGTACGCGCTGGTCGCTGGCACGGTGAAGTTCCAGCACTACTCCCGAAACCAGAAGATGGTCAGCGTGATCCCGGCGGAGCAGCCCGCCGAGGCGGCCGCCGCCGACTAGCTGCACTTTACTCAACAAACAGCCGGGAGGCCCGCAGGAGGCCCGCGCCCCTGGCCTCCCGTAGCCTTGGAGCAAGGTCATGAAGCAGGGTATCCACCCGAAGTACAACCACGACGGGATCGTCTGCACTACGTGCGGCACCCGTTGGGATATCGGCTCGACGCGGCAGGGCCTGCGCGTTGAGATCTGCTCGAACTGCCACCCCTTCTACACGGGGGAGCAGCGCATCGTTGACACAGCCGGCCAGGTCGATCGCTTTATGAAGCGCCTCGGCGCGGCCCAGGCCCGCCAGGCGGATATCGAGAAGCGCCGCGAGAGCCGCGCCCAGCCGCCGCAGAAGCAGAGCCTGCTCAAGGAGCTCTACGGCGAGGATGCGTGATTTTTGGATCGCGAACGTCGCGAAAGTTAGCGACAAACGCGAAACGAAGTCGCGAATACGCGAAAAAGACGAACGCGAAAGGATTGGCTCCTTTCGCGTTCGTCTTTTTTGCTATGTCTCGTGGATTTCGCGATCCAGCACCCCCCCGTACATCGCCGCCATCCGCGCCCCGTGGCTCGCCACCTCGGCCCGCAGCTCCTCGGGCGCCAGCACCTCGACGTCGGCGCCCCAGCCCAGCACCCACGGTGTGATCTCCCGCACACTGCCGATCGTCATCTCCAGCGCGCAGCCGCCGTCCGCCAGCTCCGTCAGGCGTTGGCTGCGGTGCCAGACGCTCTCGCGCACCCGTTGGGCCGCCACTGCGTTGAAGCGCAGGTGGATCGTCACCTCGCCCTCGTCCATCACGCCCCAAGCTCGGGCCAGGAAGTCGTACGGATCGAAGTCGTCGGGGATCTCGTAGCTCTCGGCCAGCAGCTCGGCCTGCTCCACCCGCTCGATCTTGAAGGTGCGGAGCGCCCCACGCAAACGGTCGAAACCGATCACGTAGGCGGCCGGGGCGCTGCGGGAGACCTCGATGAAGTAAGGCGCCACGTCGCGCTCGGTGATCTCGCGGCTCGGGGCGCGGTAGCGCAGCCGCACCAGCCTGCGCTCGGCCCAAGCGGTGGTGAGCACCTCGAGGATGCGGATGTAGGCCGAGCGCACCGGGCGCTCGCGCACCAGGTCGGCGACCCTGGCGATGTGGGCCGCAACGGTGCCAGCCGGCAGGCCGGCGGCCAGCTTATCGAGGGCCGAGACGATATGGGGGTTATGCTCGTCGCTATGGTGGGCAAGCAGGCGGGCCGCGAAGAAGAGCGAAACGGCCTCGTTGAGGTTGAGCCGCACCGTTGAGAGATAGGCGGCGCGATTGATGCCGAAGCGACCATCGCCCTCCCAGATCGGCACGCCCATCTCCTGGAGCGACTCCAGGTCGCGGTAGATGGTGCGCCGGGCCACACCGCAGTCACGGGCGAGATCGCTCACCCGCAGGCCCGCCGGCGCGTTGTAGAGCCGATGCTCGATCAGACGCAGCCGGGCGGCCTTGCTCTTGATCCGGTCGTCGTCGGACACGGCCGCGCCCGTATGCTAGAGGAAGAAGGAGGCGACGATCAGGCCTACGAACAGCAAGCCGCCGATAACGGCGATCAGGATGAGATCCTGGCGGATGTAGGCGAATTCGCGGGAGTAATCCGGCGGCTCCGCCGTCCGCGCCGCGGCAACGGGGCGACGGGATTGGGGCGAGCGCGCGGGCTGGCGGCGGCGCTGGCTGCGAGAAGTGGCCATCGGGTTCCTCTATTGCTTGGGCCGCTGCGGCGGCCAGCAGAAGCTAACGAGCAGACTCCCCCGATTATACCATCTTCCCGGCGCCGAGCCGCACCGTTCAGCGCGCCGTGAGCAGCAGCGCGTTCTGCGCCGGATCGCGCACCAGCAGGCCCTCCGCCAGCTCCTCCACCGGCAGGTTCGCCTCGCGCACCCGGCTCGCCACGGCCTGAAGGGCCTCCGCGCTCGAGAGGCGCACCGTGAAGCGGCGCAGGCCGGTGGAGTCAGGCGGCGGGGGTGGCGCGCCGACGCCGGCCCAGGTGTTGAGGCCGAGGTGGTGGTGGTAACCGCCGGCAGCCATGAACAGCGCCCCAGGGTAGCGCTGCATGAGCTCGAAGCCAAGCACACCACCGTAGAACGCCTCGCTCGCCGCAAGGTTGGCCACGTGCAGATGCATGTGGCCGACGACCGTGCTCGCCGCCATCCCCTCCCACGGCGCCTCGTCGAGCTCGGCCAGCAGGCTCTCGATATTCAGCGGATCGACGGCCATCCGCACCTCGCGCCCGGCGCGAGGCCACTCGGCCCGCGGCCGGTCGGCGTAGATCTCCAGACCATTGCCCTCCGGGTCGTCGAGATAGAGCGCCTCGCTCACCAGATGGTCGGAGGCGCCGCTGAGCGGGTAGCGCGCCCCGGCCAGGACCGCCAGCGTGCGGGCCAGGTCGCGCCGTGTGGGCATGAGCAGCGCGATGTGGTAGAGGCCCGTGGTGCGCGGCGGCTTGCGCTGGGCGCCGGGCCGCTCGTGGAGCAGCAGCAGCGGCTCATCGCCCGCCGAGAGGGCCACGACCCGGCTGCCATCGCCCACCTCGCTCACCTTCAGGCCCAGCACGTCGCGGTAGAGGGCGAGCTCGCGCTCGATGTCGGCTACGGTGAGCTCCGCCGGGCCGAGGCTCAGATCCTTGTCGATCACAAATGGTTCCATAAAAATGCTCCCTTTCTTTCCTGCTCTCGAGGAAATAGTAGCAAGGCGCCGTCCACAGCGCCGTCAACAGGGCCGTGAACAGCGCTTGCGCGGCGCCCGGTCTGCCGGTATGATAGCGCACCATGACCCGCATCGGTATGTTTGGAGGCGGCCAGCTCGCCCAAATGCTCACCCAGGCCGCCATCTCCCTGGGCCTTGAGACGATCATCTTCGAGCGCACGCCCGATAGCCCCGCCGGCCGCCTCGCCCGGCGCGAGATCGTCGGGCCCTGGGACGACCAGACAGCCCTCGAGCGTTTCGCCACAAGCTGCGACCTCGTCACCCTGGAGAACGAGTTCGTGGACGCCGCCATCCTGCGGTCCCTCGAGGCCCGCGGCCTGCCCGTCTACCCGTCGGCGGCCACCGTGGCGCTGGTGCAGGACAAGCTCGCGCAAAAAGAGCGGATCGCCGCCGCAGGCTTGCCGGTGCCGGCCTTCCGGGGTGTGACGTCGCCCGCCGATGTGCTGCAGGCCGCTGAGGAGCTCGGCTGGCCACTGGTGCTGAAGGCACGCCGCAACGGCTACGACGGCTACGGCAACGCCACGATCCAGGGCCCGGAGCAGCTCGACGCCGCCTGGGAGCGGCTCGCCCGCGGCGCCGGCGGCCTGCTGGTTGAGGCCTGGGCGCCCTTCATCCGCGAGCTGGCCGTTATGGTGGTGCGGGCCCGTGACGGCGAGACGCTGGCCTATCCGGTGGTTGAGACCGTGCAGCAGAATCATATCTGCCATGTGGTGCGCGCGCCCGCCGCGGTAGCGCCTGCCACCGCAGCAGCGGCCGCCGAGCTCGCGATGGCGGCGGTGCGCGCGGTTGACGGCGTTGGCATCTTCGGCGTGGAACTGTTCGAGCTGGCCGATGGCCGGCTGCTCTACAACGAGCAGGCCCCGCGGCCCCACAACTCGGGCCACTACACGATCGAAGGCTGCGTCACCTCACAATTCGAGAACCATCTGCGGGCGGTGCTCGGCTGGCCCCTCGGCGCAACCGAGCTGCGGGCGCCCGCCGCGGTGATGGTGAACCTGCTCGGGCGACGCAATGGCCCTGTGAGCCACGAGGCGATCAGAGAGGCCCTGGCGGTGCCGGGCGCCCACATCCATCTCTACGGGAAGCGCGAGGGCCGAGTGGGCCGTAAGCTTGGCCACATCACCGCCCTTGGGCCGACCCTCGCCGAGGCCGAGGCCGTCGCGCGGCGCGCGGCCGAGCTTGTGCGAATCTAGCGCCAGTGTAATCTACGGACACACATATGGCACCACGGATCGGGATCGTGATGGGGAGCGACAGCGACCTGCCGACCATGCAGGGCGCGATCGAGGTTTGCCAGGAGTTCGGCGTACCCTTCGAGGCCCGCGTCGTCTCGGCCCACCGCACGCCCTTCGACATGCTGGAGTACGGCCGCACGGCCCACGAGCGCGGTCTGCGGGTGATCGTCGCCGGAGCAGGAGGCGCCGCCCATCTGCCGGGCATGCTCGCGGCCTGCTCGCCGCTGCCCGTGATCGGCGTGCCTGTCCAGAGCAAGGCCCTCAGCGGCCTCGACTCGCTGCTCTCGATCGTGCAGATGCCGGCAGGCGTACCTGTGGCCACGGTGGCGATCGGCGGCGGGCGCAACGCCGGCCTCCTCGCCGTGCAGATCCTGGCCGCGAGCGATGAGGCCTTACTCACCCAGCTGATAGCCTACAAGGCCCGGCTCGCCGACCAATCACGTGAGAAGAACCGCTCAGTCAGCCCGCTCTCATCCCCGGTGAGCCCGCCGCCCATTGACGCCGGGCCGCCATCGCAGCAAGCTACAGCCTGAACATCCGCGCCTCGATGGCGCTCACAAGGAGGGATTATGCGCAACCTGCTGATCACCGGCGGCGCCGGCTTCATCGGCTCGAACTTCGTCCACTACATGCTGGAGAAGTACGACGACTACCGGATCGTCGTCTACGATAAGCTCACCTACGCCGGGCGGCTGGAGAACCTGGAGCGGGCGCAGAGCGACCCGCGCTTCAGCTTTGTGCAGGGCGACATCTGCGACCTCTCCGCTGTGCGGGAGGTTGTGCGTAGCAACAAGATCGATACGATCATCAACTTCGCAGCCGAAACCCATGTGGATCGCTCGATCATGGCGCCAGACGCCGTCGTGACCACCAATGTCAACGGCACCTGGACGCTGCTCGAGGTTGCCCGCGAGCAGCAACTGGAGCGCTTCCACCAGATCAGCACCGACGAGGTCTACGGCGCCATCCCCGCGCCCGCTCGCTCGAAGGAGGGCGACCCCCTTGAGCCCCGTAGCCCTTACTCGGCCAGCAAGGCCGGGGCTGAGCATCTCGTTTATGCCTATTTTGTGACCTACGGGCTGCCTGTGACCACCACCCGCGGCTCGAACAACATCGGCCCCTATCACTACCCAGAGAAGGCCGTGCCCCTCTTCACCACAAATGCGATCGACGATCAGTCCCTGCCCATCTACGGCGACGGCCTGCAGATGCGCGACTACCAGTATGTCCTCGACCACTGCGAGGGCATCGACATCGTGCTCCACAAAGGCCAACTCGGCGAGGTCTACAACGTGGGCACGGAGGTGGAGACGCCGAACATCGAGATGGCCCGCAAGATCCTCGACCTGCTGGGCAAGCCCCACAGCCTGATCCAGCATGTGGCGGATCGGGCCGGCCACGATCGGCGCTACGCGCTGGACTGCTCGAAGCTGCGGGCACTGGGCTGGCGCTCCCGCCACAGCTTCGACGAGGCGCTGGAGAAGACCGTTCGCTGGTATGTCGAGAACCAGAACTGGTGGCGGCCGATCAAGTCCGGCGAGTACCTGGAGTACTATCGGCGCCAATATGTGGAGCGGAGCTAACGGTACAGGTCAACAGTCGGTGTAGGGATGGAAGGCGATAGATCACGGACGACCGCCCACAGGCTGCCTGATGGCAACTGGTCGCTGCTCGTCCGTCGTTGGTGGTCGCAAATAGCAGCGGAGATGGAGAAAGCGGCGCTACTGGCGCGCCGGGCCGTCAGGGGCCGACCTGATACGCCTCGGCGTCATCGAGGAGCACCAAATAGCCGGTAGCGGTAGGTCGAAAGCGCAGGTGGCGCGGCGCGACCTGCAGGCCACGGGCCTGCAGCTCTGCGTTGACTGCGGCCTGGATCGCGCCCCAGAGGGCGGCTTCGCCCTGGTAGTAGCGGCGCAGCAAGGCCACGAGGTCGGGGCCAGCCTGCCAGCTGAGCGTTGTTTCCATGAGCGTTTGAGGAGGAGCTAGAAGCGATGACACGACCAAGTGCCGGCGGCAGGATCGAGGTGATCTGCGGCTGCATGTACAGCGGCAAGACAGAGGAGCTGATCAGGCGCATGCGCCAGGTGATGATCGCCCGCCAGCCATACCGCATCTTCACCCCGCGGCTCGACACCCGCTACAGCGAACAGCACGTTGCGAGCCACGCCGGCGCCCGGCTCGAGGCCGTCCCTGTGAGCTCGATCAAGGAGGTGCTGGCCGGCTGCGAGGATATCCAGGTCGCCGCGATCGACGAACTGCATTTCCTCGAGGACAGCCCCGAGGAGATCGTGGCCGGCTGCCAGGAGCTAGCCGACCGGGGGCTGCGGGTGGTTGTCGCCGGGCTCGACCAGAACTACCGCGCCGAGCCCTTCGACGGCATGATGCAGCTCATGGCGGTGGCTGAGCAGGTGGACAAGCTCTATGCGATCTGTGTGCGCTGCGGTGCCTATGCCACCCGCTCGCAGCGCCTGATCAACGGCCAGCCGGCACCGCGCAACGCGGCCACCCTCGTGGTCGGCGGGCTGGATCTGTACGAAGCCCGCTGCCGCGCCTGCTACGAGCCAGCCCTGTAGGACGAAGCGCCCGCTGTGGAGGCTTCGGCCCTACAGGGCCATCGCCTCATTCCTACGCCATCCCCATCCGGCGCTTGAGCTCGGCCAGCTCGGCATCGACCTCGCTGGCCTGCTCCAGATTCTGGAAGCGAGCCTCGAGCGAGCCCTGCTCAAGCTTGGCCATCGCCTCGGCGCGGGCGAGCTCATCGTCCACCCGCTCCTCGAGCTGGTCGAGCTTATCAACCGCCGAGATCTTGCCCATACGCTGAGCGGTGCGCTGCAGCGCCTCCTGGGTGCGGGCGCGATTCTTCTTGGCGATGATCAGCTCTTTCTTGGCTTTGACCTCGGCGATGCGCGTCTCGAGCTGTACGAGCGCCTCCTGCATCGCGTTGACCTGCTCCTCCTGGGCGCGCTCCTGCTGCTCGTACTGCTGGGCCAGCTTCTGAGCCTGAACCTTGCGGCTCAGCGCGGCCTTAGCGAGCTCCTCGTCCTGGGCGCGCAGGGCGGCCTCAGCCTTCGTCTCCCACTGGGTCACCTCGGCCTGGGCAGCGATCCGGCGCTGCTCGAGCTTGGTCTCATCGGCCATGGCGGCAGCGACGCTCGTGCGAACCTCGTACAGCTCGTTGGTGAGCTGCCGCAGATACTCGTTGGCCATCTTCTCCGGGTCCTCGGCCTTGTCGAGCATCGCGTTGACGTTCGCGCTGATGAGGTCACTTATCCGTCCCAGGATTGAGGACATGGTCGCGCTCCTTGCTTGCAGTTCATATCAGGTCCGACGACATCGTGCGGATCTCGGGCGTTGCCTACAGGTGCAGGTATTCTAGCACGCGCCCTGTGCATCTACAATACGAGCCGCAGCGCCGAAGGTTTCAGCCCTCAGAGCGGCCTGCGGGCCGGAACGCCAACCGCCCGCGGGTAGCGTGGATCGGTAGCGGCCACCTTCGCGATCACCACGACGCTCCGGGGCTCGACGCCGGGCAGGACGACGGGCTCGACCGCGAGCAACTGGCCTCCCAATCGCTCGATCGCGCCCGTAGCCGCTGCTGCCTCCTCGCGGGCACCGGCACCTTTCGGTGCGAGCAGGCGGCCGCCAACGCGGAGCAGCGGCAGGCCATACTCCGCCAGCACACGGAGGTCGGCCACGGCGCGGGCGGTGACAACAGCGTGGCGCTCCCGCTCGCGCGGGTCGCGGCCCAACTCCTCAGCGCGGCCAGTGACAACGCGCACGCCTTGCAGCCCCAGCAGCTCGGCCACATGGCTCACGAAGGCGGTCTTTTTGGCGACGGAGTCGATCAGGAGCAACTCGAGCTCGGGCCGCAGGATCTTCAGCGGGAGGCCAGGGAAGCCGCCGCCGGTGCCGATATCCACAAGAGAATCCGGCGCCTCGCCCCAATGGAGCGCGAGGGAGAGCGAGTCGAGGAAGTGACGCACGTAGATATCGGCCGGCGCGGTGATCGCCGTGAGGTTCGTGTGAGCGTTGTAGGCCCGCAGCTCGTCGGCGTAGCGGGCGAATTGGGCCAACTGCGCCTCGCTGAGGGGCAGGCCCCAAGCCGCCGCTGTGTCGCTGAACAGCGCCTCAGGTGCATGCTTCATCCGGCGTAGAGACCTCGCTGCTGAATGTAGACGCGGACCGGCTCGGGGAGTTGGTAGCGCACCGGACGCCCTGTGGCGAGGCGGCGGCGCAGTTCGGTGCTGGAGATATCGAGCCGTGGGCCATCGATCAGCCGGACGCGGCCGCGGAGCGACGGCAGCGCCGTCTCCAGCGAGGGCAGGTGCAAGCTGTAGCCTGGGCGCCCGAGGACGGCGAGTTGGGCGAGCTCGGCGATCCGCTCGACCCGGTGCCAGCGGGGCAGCTCGCGGGCCGCATCAACGCCGAGGATGAACCAGAGCTCGGCTTGGCTGCCATAGCGCTCCCGGAAAATCTCCAGGGTATCGACGGTATAGGAGGGCGGCGGGCGCTCGAGCTCCAGATCGTCCGTCGTGAAGGCTGCATTGTCGGCGCAGGCCAGGCGAACCATAGCGAGGCGGTCGGCGGGTGGGGCGCTCTGGGCCCCATCTTTGAGCGGCTGGCGCGCGGCCGGCACGAAGATCACCAGGCTGAGATCCAGCTCGACGCGAGCCTCCTCGGCGATGGCGAGATGGCCGATATGGATGGGATCGAAGGTGCCCCCGTAGATCCCGATGCGCTGCGCCTGCGTCATGCTTCTCCGCCGGGCTATCGCTGTCGCGGCCCGCATTATACCAGCGAGGCGACTGCTGCGGGCGGCGGCCCGCTGAAGACAGCAAAGCGGCCCCATCCGCAACGGTGGGACCGCTCGCTCCGATGCTCTACGCTAGCCGCTCGGGGGCTAATCTTCGATCTCGAGCTCGTGGGCATCCTGGAAGAGGTGCCAGACGATCCACGAGAGCGCGTGCTGATCCTCGACGGCAAGATCATCAACATACGGGCTGATCAGCTCGAGGATATCGCCGCGGGGGAGCATATAGACCCGCGGGCCGAGCATCTCGTGGAGCTGCAGGGCGAGGGCATCGCCGAGATCAAGCATATCGCGCTCGGGGAGGCGTCGTTCCGTGGTGTAGCGATAACCGATCATAGCTCGATGTTCCAGTCAGAGGGCGGAGATCAGCCCCGAGCTACCACCTACCGCATCGCAGCGTTATTAGCGACGACCGCTGCCGAGCCGCGGGCGCTGCTGGTCGTAATCGTCGTAGTACTCATCGCTGTGCTGTTGCACAGGGGCGCGCTCATTGCTGCCGGTGCGCCGGGGCAGCAACGCGTTGTCGGTGAGGCACTCCGAGATATAGTCCAGGTAGCCCTTGATGTCCTCGTTATCGTCCAGGCTGCCGAAGGGAATGACGGCACCGCTCACTGTCCTCACCGAATCGCCGATGTCGCGGAGTGTCTGGTCGATGCCCTTCACGAGGCCGCGCATCACGCCGGCGAGCTCTTCCTTCTCCTGGACGGTCAAGTTGGCGAAGCCGATCAGGGCCTTCTCCTGAGCACGCAGCAGCGTGGCCCGCAGGATGGCGATGTCAGCCTGGGTCTGCAGCTCATATCGCCGCACCAGGTGAGCCTGCCGCACCTGCTCGACCAACTCCTCGCTGGTGACCGGCGTCCAGAGCAGGGCCGGGATGATGATAAAGCCGATGATGCCGATGATCACCTGCTGAAGCACCAAGCCGGTATCGCGGACGACCTGCTGGGCGTGCCACCAGCTATACTGAATCTCAAACGAGTAGTAGAGCAGGTAGAGCGCCGCGCCGATGATCACGGCGTAGCCCCAAGTGCGGGCGTTGATCTTCTGCAGCAGCATGCCGCCCGGCGACCAGGGAATCAGGAAGGAGGTCAGGCTCGGGGGAGCGAGGACGAGGATGGCGGTGAAGGCGGCGGCGACGATCTTATTGCCAGTGAGCTCGCTCTGCACACCCCACCAGTACACGGCCGAGCCTGCCATGGCGATCATAGCGAGCAGCGCGAGAAGCGATTTGGCGTTAAACTGCCACCCACTGCTGCGCCGCCGCTGACCGCGTACCATGTCGAGGTATCTACTACTCACGTCTGGGTCCTTCCCGAGGACCGCTCAGAGAGAGCCGCCCTCAGATTTTAGCACAACCGTTCGCTTTAATCAAGGACGAATCGAGAGCCGGCGAACAGGACGACAGCACAGCAGGGGTGAGCCTGCGGTGCTGCCGGGGGCGACGATTCAGTGCTGAACAGCGACGATGGCATTGTCATTATATGCGATGTTAGCGTGGAAACACGTTTGGCGTCAGAAAGATATATGTCTCGATCCAATCACTTTCATAGCCAACTGCGCGAATACGCTCCAGCAGAGCGGGCGAGAGGGCTGTGAGCCCATACCCAACATTCACCTGATAAGGCACTTCCAGCGCAGGAACGCCCTGGCCGCGGAGCACAAACTGGGCTTGGGCCTCAAAGTTGCCAGTGATACGACCGAGAATCACGTGTTGCTGGTTAATTGGGTCGTACCACCACAACTCGCTGCCACTGGTGTAGAAGGGAGTAAGCCCACCAAAAACAACTCGATCCTGCTGCTGGGCGCGCCAACGCTCCTCGTGAGTGGGCGTAGGGGCGGCAGGCAAGCTCAAGGGTGGGGGCGTGGCGACCGGCGAAACAACGGGCGCCGTAGTCACCGTTACCGTTGCGAGCGTAGGTGTCGCCGGGTCAGGCGCCAGACTGCCTGGGGAGGATGGGCTGGGCAGGGCCTCGGGAACTGTCGGTCGCGCTAATGTCACTGTTGCCGATGGGAGAGGCCCGGGCGGGGAAACCTCCGGCCCTCTACCAGTCTGAAGTGTTGCCATACAGCCACTCAGCACAACCATAGCACAGCAGTGTAACAACAGCAGGCGGGCCATCTTCAGGAGCGCAAGCAGAATGGGTTGCGGGCGCTGGAAGGCCGGCTCGTGAATGGGGCTACGCACCGTGGCTCGCTTGCTGATGCATACCCTCGCCTGGATGATCGGTCGCGATGGTGCTGCTCAGCGGCTGTGGGCACACCAAAGCCAATTTTACCATATTTCAACAACGTCACGCAACAAAAAAATATCACATCACACCATAGCCTAACGATGATCTCCTGGCTGGCAAGCCGGACAGCAGGCGTAATGACCGAGGCCGAAATTCTGCTATGGGCGATCGTAGGTAGTTTAACATAAATCTAAAACTGGCCGAGTTTAACACAGTAACGTGTGAGCTGTCAAGAGAGCTTCCGGAAGCTTGTAAGCTTCCGGAAGCTCTTTGCCTTGCACGCGGCTGAGTTGCAGCAGGAAAGCTTCCGGAAGCTGGTGCCGTGCACGCGGCTGAGCCACCGCCCCTTCTGGCGAGCTGCTCGGAGGCGGTGGGAGCTGCCGCAGCGAAAAGCTTCCGGAAGCTTGTAAGGTGGCTCAGGCGCCTGGGCTGGAGGGATGGTCAGCGTCAGCAGAAGGCGCCAACCGGGTTCCACGCGGGATATTGGCGATCACAGCGACCTCGCCCTCGTCAGCGTCTTCGCTGTGCTCGAGGCGCCCATGATGATCGGCGCCGTACTCGCGAACAAGGCTAGCAGCGCGGATGCGGCGCTCATATTCCCGGTTTACCGCAGCGATCAGCCGTTGCCAGAACGTTTGCTCAGCCATGCTATTCCTCGAAGGCTGCAGAGAGTAGCGCTTTGCAACCGATTATACGAGGAGCAGCAGCGACGTTCAAGGCATAAAGATTGGGGAGCGGGCCGTCGTTACTGACGGGGCAGAGCATCTCAGCAGGGCAGCCACGATGGGCCGTCCTTGCAGTGAGGTAACGAGAACCACATCTGTCGCTCGGAATGTACGGCCGAAGCATTCGGCCAGGACTACGCCCATACCACATGAGCGAGCTGGGGCGAATGCCTCGGCCCTACGGACCTGACGAAAGATTTCTGTGGCTCTACATAGCGGCGCCTTCGGGCAGGGAGACCAGAGCTATACGAGGGGCGCTTTCCTGCAGCAAAGCGCCGCTCCAACACGGGCTGGCCCGTGGATCGCGGAGCGGCAACCTTGAAGGCAAAGGTATATGATTGTATACGGCCGCCATCAGCTCATCATTGGTAGCTGAGAGCAGCTGGCTAGTGTCCGTACAGCGTAGTCCGCAGTCCGCTATCCGTACCGCAACGGCTTTCTGACGCCAGTTGGCAGTGCCTCCCAAGAAGCCTGCCAGATCATGCGCTAGCGCCCGGCGCGGCGGCGCCGCGAACGCGAGGCGATGTTGTACCGACCCAGAGCGTCGCTAAGCGGCTTCGCGAAAGTATTCGCCGTTGAGCAGCTCGTAGACAAGCTCGTCAAGCGTGGCCTCGGCCTCCTGATAGGTGCGCGCGAAGCCCACTAGCTCGCCATCGAGGTACATAGCGAAGTCGCGGGTTTCCGGGTCGTAGATAATGGCCTTCTCGTACATCTCCGTCACCTTTCCGGGCCGAGCCCGTGGTTAGGTTCTCTCGCGGGCGGCCCAGGCGCCGCCCGACCGTACCGGATCGTCCCACGCTCAGTATAGCACACTTGTTCTAACAATGCAAGAGGCGCTATCCACTGCTTTGACAAGGGAAGATGGGCAGGGTAAGATGAGCCGAGATGGCGGGTTTCGTCGCCGTGAACGCTCGGAGGGCCTGGTTGCGTAGCTGGAAGTTCTGGGTCGGCCTGGTCGTCAGCGTCGGCTTTCTCTGGATCGCGCTGCGCGGGCTCGACTTTGAGCAGTTCTGGCAGGCCTTGCGCGCGGCGAACTACTGGTGGCTGCTGCCGAGCGTCGCAGTCTATTTTGTGGCCGTCTGGGTGCGCACCTGGCGCTGGCGCTCGATGCTCGCCCATCTGCAGCCCATCCCCACCTGGCGCCTGTTCCCGATCGTCGTCATCGGCTATATGGGCAATAATGTTTACCCCGCCCGCGCCGGCGAGGTGCTGCGTAGCTATGTGCTGCGGCGCAAAACGGGGGTGCCGATGAGTGCCTCCCTAGCCACGGTAGTGCTCGAGCGCCTCTTCGATGGGCTGGTGATGCTGCTCTTCGTCTTCGCCACGCTCCCCTTCGCCCCACTGCCCGATAGCTACCGCTCGCTGGTGATCGTCTTCAGCCTGCTGTTCGGCGGCGCGCTGCTGGTCTTCTTACTGCTGGCAGCCCGGCCCCAACGTGTGGCCGACCTTTATGTCTATCTGGTGGACAGGCTGCTGCCCGCCAAATGGCGCCCGAAGGTTCACGGCCTGTTCGACGGCTTCATCGTCGGGCTCCAAGCCCTACGCAGCCCACGCGAGCTGCTGACGATCCTGCTCACAACGATCCTGATCTGGCTTACCGAAACCTTGAAATATTGGTTCGTGATGCAGGCCTTCCCATTTAGCGTGCCATTCACCGTGCTGATGCTGATGACCGCCGTCGTCAACCTGTTCACCACGATCCCATCGACGCCGGGCTATGTGGGCACCTTCGACGCGCCGGGAATCGCGGTGCTGACGCAGTTCGGCGTGCCGCAGGCGGTCGCTGCCGGCTATACGATCGTCCTGCACATCGCCCTCTGGCTGCCGATCACGCTGCTAGGGGCCGGCTTCATGCTGCGGGAGAGCCTCGGCTGGCGAGATATGGAGCGGGCGGCCGCGCTCAAGGCGCAGCAGGCCGCCGCTGAGCCCGCAGTTGCGGAGGCAGACGAGGTAGCAGAGGTGATCGCCCCGTGAGCATCGCAATTATCGGGGCGGGCATCGCCGGGATGGCAGCGGCCTACGACCTGGCCGGCGCAGGCCGACAGGTGACGGTCTACGAGGCGGCGCCCGTGGCCGGCGGCCTGGCCTCAGGCTTCCGCGACGAGAGCTGGAGCTGGCCACTCGAGCGCTTCTACCATCACATCTTCACCACCGACAAGGCGATCATCGGACTGACGCGGGAGATCGGCTTCGGCGACAAGCTGTTCTTCCGCGGGCAGGTGACGGCCCAGTGGTGGCGAGGGCGGGGCTACGACCTCAACGGGCCCATACAGGTGCTGCGCTTCCCCGGCCTGCCCTTCCACGACCGGGT
>DAOUGF010000499.1:0-15384 GCA_034429295.1 Chloroflexaceae bacterium | reverse complement strand
AAGAAGATGAAGGCCGCCGTTACGGCCACCAGCAGCAGGCCGATCAGCAGCAGCGGCAGCGAGCTTGCAACGCCGCGCTCGCGGTCCGCCAGGTACGACTGCGAGACCCGCGGCCGGACCGCGTTGCCCGTCTGCGGGCGGGGCTGCGGCTGGGGCGTGACGCGGGGCGAGGACGCCGGGGCACTGGCCCGCGCGGTGGGCTGGCCAGGAGACGCTGGCGGGGCCGGAGGAGCGGGGCGCGCCACCGCTGGCGGGCGACGGGCCTCAGCTGCTACGGCGGGGCGCGGCCGCGGCGGCGGCGCCGGCACCGATTGGGGGACGGGCGGCACCGGCTGCGCGCCCGCGCCGTCGGCGAGGGCCGCGATCTGCTCGCGGGTCGCCACCGGCGTGCCGTAGCGGGCCGCGATCGAGCGCAGGGCATCCACCAGCGCCTGGCCCGTGGGGAAGCGGCGCTCGGGGCGCTTCGCGAGCGCTATGGTCAGCACCTCGTCCAGCTCGCTCGGCAGATGGGCCAGCACGCTGGTGGGCGGCGGCGGCGGCAGTTGGGCATGGGCCACGATCAGCTGGGGCGTGGCCCCGGAGAAGGGCACCCGCCCTGTGATGATCTCGTAGGCCACCACGCCCAACGAGTAGAGATCGCTGCGCCCATCCACTCGCCGAGCCTCGGCCTGCTCGGGGGAGATATACTCGGGCGTGCCCATGAAGATCCCGGTGCGGGTGAGCCGCTCCCCGTCGGAGTCAGGCGTCTGGGCAATGCCGAAATCGGTGAGCAGCACCCGCCCATCGCGGTCGATCAGGATGTTGTGGGGCTTGATGTCGCGATGCACCGCGCCCTGAGCGTGGGCGTAGTCGAGCGCCTTGGCGACCGGATCGAGCAGGCTCACCGCATAGCCGAGGCCGAGGGTGGTGCGCTCCTCGAGCACGGCCTGCAGGCTGCGCCCGCTCACGTACTCCATCGCGATATAATACAGGCCGTCCTGCTCGCCCACATCGTAGATCGTGACGATCGCGGGGTGGTGCAGATTGGCCGCCGTGGTGGCCTCGCGGTCGAAGCGCCGCACAAATTCAGGGTCGAGGCTGAGCTGCGCCGCCAGGACCTTGATCGCCACCTGGCGCTGTAGGAGCGTGTCGACGGCGCGATAGACCCGCGCCATTCCGCCCCGGCCCAACTCGGCGTGGAGCTCGTAGCGCCCCAGCCGCCGTCCGATCAGGCTCGTCACGCGGCCCACTCCTTAGGAAAGGGTAGAGGATTCAGGGTAGCAGGGCGCCGCGGAGGGCGCCTCGGCAAGCCCAACGGTGAAGCCGACCGAAGCTTTGCCTTCAATCCTGAGGGCGCAGCAAGGGCGCAGAGGCTTGCCCCGGGCCGGCGCCGCGGAACAATGCCAGGGGCGCCGAGCGTTCTACGTGATAGGAGGGTGAGACAACCGGTGCGCCGACGTGGCAGCGACTGCCTGTCCGAGTGGTATTTTCACCGCCCTGATGGTATAATCAGGCGCACTGACGCGATTGTACCACAACGCTAATACGGTTTCAAAGCTGTTCGGAGGAACGCCGGCATGCACGCTGCGCCCGCTCCCAAACTGCTGATCAAGCGCCAGGAAGGTCAGCTCCGCGAGCTTGAGTGGGATGCCGAGCAGATCACGATCGGGCGCGATGGCGCCAACGATATCGTTATCGATCATCCCCTCGCCTCACGGCGCCACGCTCGCCTGGAGCGCACCGAAGACGGATATATCGTGCGCGACTTGGAGAGCACCAACGGCACCTTTGTAAATCAGGAGCGCATCGAGGGAGCCTGCCCGCTCCATAATCAGGATCAGGTCATCATCGCCGATACGATCATCATTTTCCAGGACCCGGAGGCCACCGTTAAGGGGATGCTTCCGCCGGAGTTGCTCCGGGCCATCCGCGAGGAGCTACGGGTCGACAGCCGCACCAAAGAGGTCTATATCAAGGGCCAGGTGCTGGAGCCTTCGCTCACCGTCAAAGAGTTCCAGCTGCTCGAACTGCTCTACAGCCGCCGCGGCCAGGTGATCAGCAAAGACGAGATCGCCCGCCAGGTTTGGGACTATGAGGTGTTCGACTATAACGCCATCGACGCCCTTGTCTACCGGCTGCGTCAGCGCATCGAGCCCGACCCAACCCATCCCCGCTACCTCGTCACCCAGCGGGGCTTCGGCTATAAGCTCGTCACCTCGCCCGATTCCTGACAGGGTGACACGGTGACAAGGTGACCGAGTGACCGCCTCACGGCACCGCTAGGCGTCACCTTGTCACCCCTACACCTTGTCACCTTGTCAGGGTGCCCGCCTCACGGCACCACTAGGCGTCACCTTGTCACCCCCTCACCTTGTCACCTTGGAGCGATGAGCAGCATCACCCTCACAGCCCCCAGGCGCCTCCGCGGTGTCGTGAACGTCCCTGGCGATAAGTCGATCTCCCACCGGGCCGTCATCTTTAACGCCGTGGCGGCGGGCAGCGCTCAGGTGACAAACTTTCTCACCGGCGCCGACTGTCTCTCCACAATCGCCTGCGTGCGGGCCCTCGGCGTGGAGGTGCAGCGCACGGACGATAGGGTTCACATCGCCGGCGTCGGCCTGCGGGGGCTGCGGGAGCCCGCCGATCTGCTCGACTGCGGCAACTCCGGCACGACACTCCGCCTGCTCGCCGGCCTGCTCGCCGGCCAGCCGCTCTTCGCCGTGCTCACCGGCGACGCCTCGCTCCGCTCGCGCCCTCAGCGCCGCATCGTCACCCCGCTGCGAGCTTTGGGCGCCACTATTGATGGCCGCAACGATGGCGACCGCGCGCCGCTGGCCATCCGCGGCGCTCGCCTCCATGGCGGCGCCTACGAGTTGCCCGTCGCCTCAGCCCAGGTGAAGTCGGCCCTGCTGCTGGCCGCCCTCAGCGGCGATGGGCCGCTCACCCTCAGCGGCAAGATCGCCTCCCGCGACCACACTGAGCGGATGCTCCAGGCGATGGGCGCAGAGCTCAAGGTCACCGCCGACGCAATCACGCTCCGCCCGCCAGACACGCTTGCCCCCCTCTCTCTGCGCGTGCCGGGCGACCCCTCGTCGGCCGCGTTCTGGTGGGTGGCCGCCGCCATCCACCCCGACGCCGAGCTCACCACGCCAGGCGTCTGCCTCAACCCCACTCGCACCGGCGCCCTCGATGTGCTGCGGGCCATGGGCGCCGACCTCACGGTCGCCAACGAGCGCGTGGAGGGCAGCGAGCCCGTTGGCGATGTGACGGTGCGCTCCTCCCGGCTCCGCGGCACCACCATCGGCGGCGAGCTCATTCCCCGCCTGATCGACGAGATCCCGGTGCTCGCCGTGGCCGCCGCCTGCGCCGAGGGCGACACCCTGATCAAGAACGCCCAGGAGCTACGAGCCAAGGAGACCGACCGCATCGCCACCGTGGCCCAGGGCCTCGACGCGCTCGGCGTCGATGTGGAGCCGACCGGCGACGGCATGGGGATCGTCGGGCGCGGCCGCCCCGCCCTCCGCGGCGCCGCCCTCACCAGCCACGGCGACCACCGCCTGGCCATGGCTTGGGCGATCGCGTCCCTCGTCGCCTCGGGCGAGACAATCATCGGCGACCCCGCCTCGGCCGCCGTGAGCTACCCAGGATTCTGGGAGACACTTGCAGCAATTGAGAATTGAGAATTGAAAAGTCCGTAGGAGCGTGCTAGTCTACATCTTCAGTGTGGGCTCTTTGGCACTCTCAATTCTTCATTCTCAATTCTCAATTCCATGACAGATACTTACACCTTCACCATCGAGGTCTACACCGAGGCCCTGCTGATCACGGGCAGCTACGATCTGCCGCTCTACCGCCGGGTGAGCGACGCGATCAACAGCCGGCTCCACCGCTTCGTCACCCTGCGGGATGCCTCGATCGCGCCGCTCTGGAAGCCTCAGCAGAGCCAGCGTGTGCCCCAACTGTTGGTGAACTGGAGCGACGCCCTGCTCGTTGCCACGCTGGCCGAGCCCGAGCCGCCGCCCGGCTTCCAGGCCCCCACCCCGCCCCGCGACACCCAATCGATGATGTTCTTCACGCCGGCCTTCGCGCTGCGGGCCAACTTCTACATGCGCACCGATATGGAGTTGGTGAGCATGCTCAGCGAGATGACCGACGATTTTCTCGCCCTCAGCAATGTCACCGTCTACCCGCTCCACGGCGGCTCCTCCTTCGGGCGGGAGTTCGTCTGCCTCAACCGGCTGCGCATCCAGGCACTCTACGCCGTAGGCGCCCAGATCGCCCACGCGCCGCTGCCCGCCGCCAACCTCGAGGCGCCCCCCATCCCGACGCCAGCGCCCCCTCCGCCGCCCGAGGTGCCCCCGCCGCCCGTGCCCGTGCCCGAGGAAACCGGCGACGAGGAGCCCGCGGCCTGATCAGCGCCGCCACATGAGCCTGTCTTCACGGGCACGTGAGCTCGGCGTGAGGCGACCCCTGCTACAATCGTCGCGGGTTAAGCGTCAAGGAGTAGGAGTCCCCTGTGAAGATCCTCGTTACCGGTGGCGCCGGCTATATCGGCTCGGTCACCGCCGCCGAGTTGATCGCCGCCGGCCATCAGGTGATCGTGCTCGACAACCTCTACCAGGGTCACGCCGCCGCTGTTCCCCCGGAGGCCGTCTTCATCCACGCCGACCTCGCCGATAAGGCTGCCCTCGCCCGGCTCTTCGCCGAGCATCCCGGCATCGATGGGATCATGCACTTCGCCTCCTACACGCTCGTCGGCGAGAGCATGGAGAAGCCCCTGCTCTACCTGCGGGACAACCTGGTGAACGCTGCCAACCTGCTCGAGGCCGCCGTCGCCGCGGGCGTGCGCCGCTTCATCCTCTCATCCACGGCCAACCTCTTCGATGAGCCGGAGCGCATGCCGATCGAGCCGGACAACAAGATCGTCCCGGGCTCACCCTACGGCGAATCGAAGTTCTTCATCGAGCGCATGCTCCACTGGTTCGAGCGGATCTACGGCCTGCGCTATGCCTCGCTGCGCTACTTCAACGCTTGCGGCGACACCCCCGAGCGCGGCGAGGACCACGACCCGGAAACCCATATCATCCCCCTCATCCTCCAGGTTGCCCTCGGCCAACGCCCCCACTTCACCGTCTTCGGCGACGACTATCCCACCCCCGACGGCACCTGCATCCGCGACTACGTCCATGTCGTCGATCTGGCCTCAGCCCACATCCTGGCCATGGAGGCCCTCGACCGCATCGGCTCCCGCAAGTACAACCTCGGCAACGGCAGCGGCTTCAGCGTGATGGAGGTTGTCGAGATGTGCCGCAAGGTCACCGGCCACCCCATCCCCCACGTCATCGGCCCGCGGCGCCCCGGCGACCCGGCCATCCTGATCGCCTCATCCGAGAGCATCCGCCGGGAGCTCGGCTGGCAGCCGCGCTACCCCGACCTTGAGTCGATCGTGCGCTCAGCTTGGGAATGGCACCGCAGCCGCCCGCAGGGATACGGCGAGCGCTAGTGGCCGTACGGCGTAGTCCGTAGTCCGTCGTTGTACTGTTTCATCGCTCTGGCGCCCGCTCTCGCGCCCCAAGCTGAGAGCTTGGGGGCGCGGCTCAGCTCTCGCTAGAGGCCATACGGCGTAGTCCGTAGCCCGCAGGCCGAAGCATTCGCCGGGTGAATGCTTCGGCCTACGTTCCGAACGACAGATGTGGTGCTGTTCTATTTATTAGTGGCCCGGTACAAAGAAGCAGAGATGTAAGGGCGGCCCGTCGTAGCCGCCCCCTCTGGATCCACCAGCCAAGCTGTGACCGGCGAGCGATCCCGCCTCTACGAGCCGCACTCGCCCATCTGTTCGAATGGTATAATGCAAACCCGCCATGCAGCTCGCTGGCGCCTTGACTGTTGCATTGACCATGAGCGTCCCCGCCCAGATCGGCAACTATAAACTGGAGCGCGAGATCGGGCGCGGCGCCTCCTCCGAGGTCTGGCTGGCCCGTCACGTCCGCCTCACGGGCCATTTGGTCGCCGTAAAAGTGCTGATGTCGCAGGATCAGGAGGCGATCCGCCGCTTCGAGCGGGAGGCCGCCATCGCCGCCCGCCTGCACCACCCCCATATCGCCCAACTCTTCGACTACGGCTACGCCCAGCCCTTCTTCTATACCGTCATGGAGTACGTGGACGGCGGCTCGCTGCGGCAGATCCTCGAGCGCCGTCGCCGGCTCCCCCTCGCCGAGGCCCTCACGATCTTTCGCCAGGTGGCCGACGCCCTCGATTACGCCCACAGCCTCAGCGTGGTCCACCGCGACGTCTCCCCCGGTAATATCCTCATCGCTCAGAAGAGCGGCCGCGCCCTGCTCACCGACTTCGGCATCGCCCGCGACGGTGGCGCCCCCATCACCGTAGCCCGCAGCATTATGGGCACGCCGGGCTACTTCTCCCCCGAGCACGCCCTGTCGGCCACCAGCGTCACCCATCTCTCCGATCTCTTCAGCCTCGGCGTGGTCCTGTACGAGATGCTCGCCGGCGAGCTGCCCTGGCCCGAGCCGCCCGGCCTCCCCGAGGCGCCGCCCTTCGGCCCGCCGATCCCGCTCAAGGAGCGAGGCGTCGAGGGCATCCCCGGCGATGTGGACCGGGTGCTGCAGACGATGCTGTCGATCGACCCGACCCATCGCTTTCCCTCGGCCCGCGCCGCCGTCGATGAGCTCGACCGGATCTTCCAGCGCCACGAGATCGCCACCCAGATCGTGATGGCCGGCGCCCCCGCGACGAGCGTGCCCGTGCAGTTCCAGGCCGGCGGGGTCGAGCCCAACGCCGTCGAGTCGGTCCTCGGCCCCGACCTCGTGCGAGCCCCGATCGACCGCGCACACCGCCGCGCCGACGAGCTACGCAACCCCGCCGTCGTCGCCGCCCTCCTCGACGCTTGGGCCGCCCAGGATCGCCTGCGCCGCCGCCCGCTCCTCGGTCGCCTGGCCCGCCTGCACAAGGTCACCAGCCGCAACGTCTACTTCTATCGCTTGCGAGTGCTCTACGAGCGCCGCAGCCCCCCGGAGATCCAGGAGGAGCCCGACCACAAAGCCCAGGTCTTTCCGCTCGAGCCTGAGCTGGAGCGCTGGGCGGTGCCGCTGCCGCCCGCCAAACAGTTCGTCGATGAGCCCGGCGGCCTGGTCGGCATCCCCGGCTCGACCAGGGTGGCCACCTGCAAGAACTGTGGGGGCCGCGGCACCACCGTCTGCACCCGCTGCGGCGGCAGGCAACGGATCTATGTGCCCCGCGCGGAGGCGGAGCCGGCCCCGGCGGCTGCGAGCACAACCCGGCCCCGCAGCGGCTCTACGCAGCTTGCGGCGTCATCGTCGGGCGGCGCCCGCACGGCCACCGCCACAGCCAACAGCCAGCCCGACAAGGTGCTGGTGCCATGTCCCGCCTGCGACGGTCGCGGCGGTGTGAACTGCGAGCGCTGCACCGGCATCGGGCGTCTCGTCCAGCGGGAGATGTTCCGCTGGAGCCGCCAGGCCGTTGTGCTCCAGACCCAGGACGATCTGCCTGCGTTGGACGAGGGCTGGCTCGCCCGCAACTGCGCCGCCGAGGTGATCTACACCCAGCGCCACACGGGCGGCCTGCGGCCCGAGTGGCCGCTCATCACCGGGCTCGCGCCCCTGCTCGATGAGGTCAAGGCTACGCTCGACGACAATACCCGCATCGCTATGAGCGAGCTCACCGTAAGTTTCATCCCTGTCACTGATATTGTCTTCGACCTCGGCAAACCCGGCGAGGGCGGCCTCTATAAGCTCACCATCTATGGCTTTGAGAACCGCATCCCCCCCGACTGGCGCTTCTTCAACTGGGAGCGGGTCAGCTTCATCTGCGTCATCCTCTTCCTCCTCGTAATCATCGCCGTGCTCCTCGGCTTCGTGCTCCTCGGCTAAAACCGCCCCTACCCTCAACCTTATTTGTGACATTTTGGTAATAGTGCTCTGACACTATCGAGGCGAGCCTGCAGCGCCTCGTCGTACTAATTTCGCGCGTATGGCAGGCACGACCTTCATTCCAGCCCAACTTACTGTCCGGGTTAACGCTCACCCGACAGCAAGGAGCATCCCATGCCGAGCAGGTCTAGTGCCGCCCCTTCGCAATCATTCCACATCCGCAGCTCCCGCTCCCTGGCCCGCTTCATCAGCCGCCTGTTCCTTGCCCTGCTCCTTGCCGCCCTGCTGTCTTTTGGCCTCGGCCGGCCGTCGTTGGCCCTCGCCGCCGCCGACCTGACCGTCAAGGTCTACGTTGACGCCGGCCGCGACGGCGTGGACAGCGGCGGCAGCGAGGCAGGGCTCGCCGGGGCACCTGTGGCCGTCTACAGCATTGATGACCGCCTCGTCGCTCTGGCCAACACCAACAGCGGCGGCCTCGCCGTCTTCCCCAACCTCCCCGACGGCGATTACCGCGTCGAGGTCACGCCCCTCACCAACTATGTCGTCTCCGTGCCGGGCGCTAACACCAACCCCGGCCTCGTCTCGCGGGTCAGCCTGACGGGCGCCCCCCAGACGGTGCGGGTCGGCGTGCGCCAGCTCTCCGGCGGGGTGGACGCCGCGGCCGGCAGCACCCGCAGCATCACCACGCGGGTCTGGGACGACTACGACGCCGACGGCGTGCAGGACGCCAACGAGCCAGGCATCGCCGGCCTCACCCTGGAGCTGCTCGACAGCACCGGCACCGTGGTGCAGACGGCTGTGGCCGGCCTCGACGGTCGCTACCGCTTTGATGCGGCGCCTCCGGGCGCCGGCTACAGCGTGCGGATCAGCGCCGGCTTGCCCGCGGGCTACACCCTCACCGCCTCCGACCGCGGCCGCGAGGGTATCGACTCCGACGCCGCGCTTGGCCTCTTCCCACCCGCCGTGGCCAATGTGCCGAGCGGCGCTGTGGGCGTGAACACCGACGCCGTGGATATCGGCCTCACCCAGGGCGCCATCAGCGGCGCCGTCTGGCGCGATGTGAATAACGACGGCAACTACGACCCCGACCTCGAGCCCCGCATCAACGGCGTTACGGTGCAGCTCATCCAGGGCAGCACAGTGATCTCCACGACCACGACCCGCCCCGAGCAGGGCGAGGGCGGCGCCGACGGCGTCTTCCACTTCACCAAGCTGCCCTTCGGCAGCTACAGCGTGCAGGTGCCGGACACTGAGTTCCAGGCGGGCGCCCTGCTCTTCGGCGCGGCCAACTCGCCCACGACCGCCAGCAGCGACGACCAGGCCCAACCCGACGGGCAGCCCGGCGCTGGCGATGGTGTTGTGCTCGGGCCAATCAACCTGGACGGCAGCAATGTCGCCGCCGGCAGCAACCGCTACGTGAACGCCCTCTTTGGCTTCTACAAGGGCGCCGCCGGCGACTTCGTCTGGTTCGACATCAACCGCAACGGCGTGCAGGACGTGACGGAGGCCACCCTCGGCATCAACGGCGTGGTCGTCTTCGTAGACGACGGCCGCGGCGGCGGCGTGGCGAACAACGGCGTCCGCGACGGCGGCGAGATCGCCACTGTCACCGGCAACAACCCGTTAACCGGCCTGCCCGGCTTCTACCTCTTCGACGACCTGCCCCTCGGCGCGACCTACCGCATCACGCTCGACAGCAGCAACTTCGCGCCCGGCGGCGCCCTCGAGGGCTTCGGCAGCTCGAACGCCATTGCAGGCCCCTCCGGCAGCTTCTTCTATCTCGAGACGACCCTCGACAGCTCCACGGCCACCAATAACGATGTTGACTTCGGCCTCACACGCGGCAGCCTCGGCAACGTGGTCTTCCACGATGAGAACGGCGACGGTCTCTTCAACCCCGCCGAGGAGGACCCGATCCCCGGCGTTACCGTGCGCCTCTTCCGCGAGGGCATCGCCACGCCAGTCTTCGAGACCGTCACCGACAACTCCGGCCTCTACAACATCCCCAATATCGCGGCCGTCAACTACTACGCCACCTTCGACGTCTCCACCGCCGCATCCCCTGCGAACAGCTTCGTGGCCAGCCCGCAGCCCGAAGGCGTCACTGTGAACCCGGCTGAAACCGCCAGCCCTGGCATCGACTACAGCGACGTGATCACCCAGGTGAACGAGACGACCTGGCGCACGCCGCTCTTCCGGCCGATCGCCGGCATCGCGAATAATGGCGTCGACGCCGGCTTCTACCAGCTGACGACCGTCAGCGGCCGGGCCTTCTTCGACACCGACGGCGACGACCAGGACGAGACCACCCCCGAGCCCAGCATGCGCGCTGTGACTGTGCGCCTACTCCGCAGCGGGGATCTCTCCCAGGCCGCCACCACTACCACCGACGCCGCCGGCGGCTACACTCTCGCCGACGTGGCGCCGGGCAGCTATGTTGTCGAGTTCGCCAACCCGTCGAGCGCCACCTACAGCTTCGTCGCGGCTGGCGTGCCCACCTCCAGCGACCCGCTCGCCAGCGATGTGACCGACAGCGCTACGGGCCGCACCAACCCCTTTGCCATACTCTCCGGCACGCCGCTGAGCGAGCTCGACGCCGGCTTCGTCGGCAAGGGCCAGGTGAGCGGCCGCGTCTTCCTTGACAACGACGGCTCCGACTACCAGAGCGGCCCCGACAGCAACCTTGTGGGAGCCACGGTGACCCTCACCGTCACCGCGAACCTGCCGAACCTCGTCGCCACCTACACCACCGCGGCGACCACCACGGGCGCCAGCACGAACTACAGCTTCGCCGGCCTGCCCGGCGGCACGGGCGCCCGCTACGATCTCGCCTTCGCCCCGCCGGCCGCCACCCCCGCCTACCAGCCCTCCGTCGCCAACCAGGGCGGCGAATCCCTCGACAGCGATGGCCCGCTCGTCACGGTTACGGACCCGGCTCCAGGCGCCGCGCTCGACTTCGACCAGGGCTACTACCAGTTCGTCACCATCACCGCCCGCGTCTTTGAGGAGGACGCCGGCCCGGTGGATAACCAGTATGAGGCCGGCAACCCCGGCATCGCCGACGTGACCGTGCGCCTGGAGGATCGGTCGACGGACGCCGTCGCGGCTACCGGCACGAGCGGCGCCGATGGCCTCGTCACCTTCAACGTGAAGCCCGGCCCCTACCGGCTCAACATCGACCAGGCCGATACGGAGTTGGCCGGCTTCGCCCCCTCGCCCAACCACACCGACCCGCTGGACCTCCCGGATCTCTACAGCGGTGACAGCTCGCTCACCGACAACGCCGGCGCCAACAGCTTCGGCTACTACCGCGCGGCGAGCGTCTCCGGCAAGGTCTTCTTCGACCGCGACCTCGACGACCAGATGACCAATGAGCCCGGCGTGCAGGGCGTAACCGTGCGCCTGCTCGAAAGCGGCACGCCGGTGAGCACCACAACAACGCTCGCCGATGGCACCTACCGCTTCAGCAACCTCTATCCGGGCACCTACACGGTGGAGTTCACCAACCCCGACACGGGCAACTTCGCCTTCATCGCCGCGGGCGACAGCGATGTGTCGGTCGCGGGCGTAACCGGCCCGCAGACGGTGGCCTACGGCGCGAGCCAGACCAACGTTGACGCGGGCCTGATCGGCCGGGCGAGCGTGGAAGGCACGACCTTCACCGACAGCGACGGCAACGGCCTGCGGGACGAGAGCCCGGCGGCGCCGCTCAGCGGCGTGCAGGTGACGCTCACGCAGAACGTGAATATCCCCGGCCGCCTCAGCACAACGATCACCCGTGTGGGTACGAGCACGGCCGATGGGAACTACAGCTTCGGCGGGCTGCCCGGCGGCGCCGCGGGCCAGGCCGACTTCAGCCTGAGCTTCACGCCGCCAGCGGCCACCCCGGCCTGGCAGCCGACCCTCGCCGATGTGAACAACAACGGCAACGACGCGAACGACAGCGACGGCAACCTCAGCGGCCAGGCGCTCGCGGCCGGCGCGACCGAGAGCCGCGACCAGGGCTACTACCAGCCCGTCACCATCAGCGCCCGTGTCTTCCGCGACAGCACCCTGCCGCTCAACAACCAGTGGGACACCAGCGAGCCCGGTATCTCCGGGGTGAGCGTGGTACTGGAGGCGCTGCCCGGCAACACGCCTGTGGCGACGAAGGCCACCGATAGCAATGGTCTGGTGAGCTTCAGCGCGGCGCCCGGCGACTACCGCCTGCGGATCGACGAGACGAGCGCGGCCCTCAACGGGATGGCCCGCACCCCCGGCAACAACGGGGCGGCGACAGCGAGCGGCTCGCCATTCCAGAGCGGCGAGAACTCGCTCACCGAGACGGCCAACCCCGGCACCACCAACGTCTTCGGCTACTACCAGAACATCACGATCACCGCTCGCGTCTTCGACGAGCAGGTGACGGTGGATAATATCGCCCAGAACGGCGAGCCCGGCCTGGCGGGCGTGACGGTGAATCTGACGGGCGACGCGACAGACAGCGCCGTCACCGATGCGAACGGTCAGGTGAGCTTCAACGTGCAGCCGGGCACCTACAGCCTGGCCGTGGCGGCCGACCCCGCCGGCTTTACCCGCTCGCCCGGCAACACCGGCAGCATGAGCCTGGGGGCGGTTACGACGAGCCCTGCGGCAAGCCTCTTCGGCTACTACCGCACCAGTATCATCGCCGGCTCCGCCTGGTACGACAGCGACGGCGACGGCATCCGCGACGCGGGCGAGCCGCCGATGGAGGGTCGAACCGTCGAGCTCGTTGGCAACGTGAGCGGCCTCATCGCCAGCGATGTGCTGGACGCCAGCGGGGCCTACAGCTTCAGCGCCGTAGATCCGACCGGACTGACGGGCGGCGATAGCAGCTACCGGCTCTGCTTCGAGCTCCCGGCTGGCCTGGGCTTCACCCAAAAGGGCGCCCTCGCCACCGACGACAACAACGACGCGAACGCCGATGGCTGCACCGACTCCTTCACGCTCGGCTCGAACCAGACCCTGAGCACCATTGATGCTGGCTACCGGGGCGCCCTGAGCGTCGGCGACCTGGTGTGGGAGGATCTCGACGCCGACGGCGTGCAGGACAGCGGCGAGCGCGGCCTGGCCGGCGCCACGGTGACGGTGGCGTTCACGACAGCGAACGGGGTGATCAACTCCACGAACCCGACGATCGTGATCAGCGCCACCACGCTGGCGAGCGGCAGCCTGACGCCGAACTACCGGCTCGAGAACGTGCCGCCCGCGAGCGGCTGGGAGGTCCTGAGCGTTACGGCGCCCTTCGGCTACGCGCCCTCGCCGAGCAATGTCGGCGGCGACGACAGCGCCGACAGCGACCCGCTCGGCAGCTACGCCGAGCCCCTGACGGCCTCGCGCAGCGACCTGGACTTCGGCTTCTACCAGGCCACCGCCGTGGGCGACCTTGTCTGGCTCGACCTGAACGACAACGGCACCTACGAGGCCGCCACCGACTTGGGCGTGCCTGGCGTGAAGGTGGAACTGCTCCAGGGCGGCAGCGTGGTGGCAAGCACCACCACGGCGGACGGGGAGCAGGCCGGCAGCTACAGCTTCGTGGATGTTGACCCCGGGACCTACAGCCTGCGCTTCACGGCGCCCGACGGCTACGTCTTCGTGAACGACGGAGCCGGCACGGTGAGCGCCGATAACGATAACGACGCCCGCCTCGACGGCACCACCGCCGAGTTCAGCCTCGTCAGCGGGCAGATCCGCGCCGGGCTCGACGCCGGCCTGCGGGGCACGGCGGGCGTGAGCGGCCTGATCTGGGTGGACGAGGACCGCGACGGCGTGCGCGGCAACGCCGAGACCGGGCGCATCGAGGGTGTCCAAGTGGTGCTGACGCTCACCCCCGACCTGACGCCGGATGCGACGGCGACGTTCACCGCCACCAGCACGGCGGACGGCAGCTACACCTTCGAGGGGCTGCCGGCGGGCGTGGGCACGCTGCGCTTCGGCAGCGCGGCCGGCTACATCCCAACGCTGGCCAATGTCGGCAGCGACGACGAGCGGGACAGCGACGGCCCGCTGGTGCAGGTCACGCTGACGGGCGGCGTCACGCTCGAGCATGTGGATCAGGGCTACCGCGAGCGGGGCCGCATCGTCTGGCTGCCCATGATGTTCGGCGAGCCGCCCACGCCCGACCTGACGGTGAGCTTCGCGGTCAGCCCCAGCAGCCCGACGGCTGGCAGGAGTACTGCGATCGAGGTGACGGTGACGAACCAGGGCACCGGCCCGGCGAGCAACTTCTGGGTTGACTTCTACATCAACCCGTCCCGCGCGCCGCAGGTGAACGATCCCTGGAACGAGCTCTGCACCCTGGAGCCATGCTTCGGCCTCGCCTGGTTCTACGAGGGCACGCTCCAGCCGGGCGAGAGCGTGACGCTCAACAGCTCGCCGCTGAGCGCCAGCAACCCGAACGGCTACAGGCCGGAGTCCAGCATCTGGCCGGGCTTCTTCGCCAACGGCACCAGCAGGCTCTACGCCCTGGTGGACAGCTGGAATCGCGGCAGCGACGCCCGCGACCCGAACGGCGCGCTGCGGGAGCTCGATGAGAGCAACAACCTGGCCGAGCAGAGGATCGAGGTAGGCCTCGGCCCGCTGCCGCCTGAGTACTCTCAGCTTCGCCTTAACCGCCTGCTGACACGCTAATCAAGGAGGGCGCTCATGCGACGACAGATAACTAGCTTCGCCCTGATGGTCTGCGGCGCGCTCGCGCTCGCCCTCGGCCTGACGGTGGCCCCGGCCCCGGCTTCGGTTGCGGCAATGCCGGCGCTCCAGCCGTCGCCACGGCCCACGCTGCAGCCGACGCCAGACTTCATCCCGCACAACGATGACAAACCGACGCCTGTGCGCTATGGCCGGATCACCGGCACGGTGATCGACACCCGCACCGGCGCGCCGGCCGCCAATATGCTGGTGATGGTGGGCGATTCGGTGGTGCTCACCGACGCGAACGGCAACTACGACAGCTGGGTGCCGGTGGGCAGCTACCGGGTGGCCCTGCAGCTCCGCGAGGGCGAGGGCTTCCCCGTCCAGGAAGCCCAAGAGGTGGGCGTGACGGCCGACGGCACCACGGTGATGCATCTCTTCTTCACGAGCCCCGCGCCCGTGGTGGAGATGCCCACCGCTGTGCCGACGCCGACCGCAGCGCCGACGCCTCCGCTGGCGCTAGAGCCGGAGCCGCCGGCGAGCCTGCCGGCCGCCCCCGTGGCTGCGGCGCCGACCAGCCTGCCCGATACTGCAGCGGGCATCAGCGTGCCGGGACCGCTCATGCTGGTGGGAGCCCTGCTCTTCGGGCTGGGGGCGCTGCTGCAGCTGCGACCGCGCCGCCGCGCCCAGGCCCGCGCCGAGGCCGACGCCCGCATGCTGCGGCGGATGCTGGTCGAGGAAATCTCGGATCGCGACAGGCGCGGGTAGCAAGACGGCGCACAGCGCCTAAAGTAGCGGCGCGAAACGCGAGGGAGACATGAACCCTTGCGTTTCGCGTCTTCTCTTT
>DAOUGF010000498.1:0-3578 GCA_034429295.1 Chloroflexaceae bacterium | reverse complement strand
CAGCGGTGTGGCTCCAGAGGAGAGGAGAGAGCAATGCAGCTGGCGGGATTCTGGATGGCGCTGGCGACTTTTCTCGGCATCTGGTGGGGGCATGTCGGCGTACGCTGGCTCGAAGCCCATAGCCCACGGGTCGGCCCGCCCGCCGCGCTGCTTACCCTGCTCGGGGTCGGGCTCAACCTCTATGCGCTGGTTGCGCCTGGCCTCACGGTGGCAGGCGTCTGCAGCATTATTGGGATCACGCTGCTCTGGGACGCCTTCGAGCTCTACCGGCAGCAGGCGCGGGTGCAGAAGGGCCACGCGCCGGCCAACCCGGCCAACCCGCGCCACGCTGCGTACCTGGCGGCGGGCGGCGCCACGACGACCGAAGATCTGCTCGACCGCGAGCCGAGCGGGCGGCCACTGGAGTCGAACGAGGGCGGAGAAAGCGCCGCTTCGCCGGCGCTCCACGGCGCCAGCAACTAGCCCGGCGCACCCTTCTGAGCTCTATCGTAGACTATTCGGAGGCGAAGAATGAACTGGGGTGGTCTTGCCCTCGGGCTATTCAGCTTCGGCATCATCGGCTTCGGCTTCTTCTGGGTTATCAGGATGGAGTACTACCTCGGCTATCTCTGGTGGCCCTACCCGATGCTGCTCGGAGCGCTGCTGGTTGTGGCGTCGCTCTTTGTTCCGGACGCAGGCTACTCGGGGTTGCTCGGCATCGCGGGGGCGTCGTTTATCTGGGGCGCCACCGAGTTGAAAGAGCAGGCGGTGCGGGCAGAGTTGGGCTGGTTCAAGTTCAACCCGCGGCGCAAGCCCGATCCGCCCTTCGTCGATCTGATCAAGAAGCTCAAGGCGCCGCACCTCTAGTGGTCGTACGAGGTAGTCCGTAGTTGTACTGTTCCTCCAACTTGACACATCCTGGCGCCTGCTCTCACGCCCTCAAGCTGATAGCTTGAGGCACGGCGCAGCAGCGCCGATGTGCCAATCGGAATTGGGCTGGAAGTTGGATGACGACAGGCCATGGTCGAGCAGGCTGCGGTCGTCTGTCGTCCCAAGCTCCAGCACAAGAGGATGGGCTGCGGCCATGCTGCGTATGCACGAAGGCAGCCGCCGGATGGATGATGGGCGGATTGCTGGACGAACCGGGCGCGGATCGCTACCATGGACATAGCCTCCATGTGCAAAACTATTCTGTGCCCGCTACAAGGCCGGTGGTGATCTATGAGCGAGCTTGACCCGGCTACTACCGCCCAACGGAAGGCCGAGCTGCGCAAGCTGGCGGCGGCGCGGCGCAGCGCGCTCGTGGGGCGCGCGAGCCTGAGCACCGTTATCTGCACACGGCTCCTCGGGCTGGAGCAGTTCGTGGCGGCGCAGGCCATCCACTGCTACCTGCCCATCCGCTCCGAAGTTGATGTGCGCCCGGTGGTGGCGGCGGCCTTGGCCGCAGGCAAGGCAGTGGCGATCCCCGTGACGGTGGGCGGCACGCTGGAGCACAGCTGGATCGATGGCCTAGAGCCTGAGCGCTTCACTCCGGGCGTGCTGGGCACCCCCCGCCCGCGCACGCTGCGCCCAGCCCGCGAGGGCGACTGGAGCCTGACGATCGTGCCGATGCTGGCCTTCGACCGGGACGGCTACCGCCTCGGCTATGGCAAAGGGCTTTACGACCAACTCCTGGCCGCAATTGACGGCTATGCCGTCGGCGTGGCCTTCGCGGCGCAGGAGGTGGAGGCGCTGCCCCACGAGGCCCACGACATCCCCCTCGATCTGATCGTCACTGAGCGCGAGCTTATCGCTCCCCGTCAAGGCGTGAGCAAAGCCAGCGGGAGCTGACGCCCCGCGGGGAAGGTGGGCGGGCTGCCCACTCCCGCAAGCGGGCGCTGACGCCCCGCACCCCGCTAGTTCTGTCAGGGGGCGGGCGCCCGCCCCCTGACAACCCCCGCGCCGGGGGCCTCGCCCCCGGACCCCCAAATCCGACTGCGTTCCCAAGCGAGACGCCCGGTATCGCATGCCCCTCGGCGCCGAGAGCGGGCGATGCGTTCCCCGTTCCACGCCTGCTGCCGGGCAGCTTCGCCTCCACCACGATACCCAGGGGCAGCGAAGCTGTCGGGCAACTGCCGCCGAGCTAGTAGTGCAGCTCCCGCTCTCGGCGCAGAAGGGCATGCAGCGATGGCATGCGGACTGAGGCGGCCGTCGGCTTCGGGGGTTCCAAGGGGGCAGCCGCCCCCTTGGCGGGGAGCGCGAGGGGCGGAGCCCGCTCGCATCCTCACGCACCGTGCAGGTGGTACAGGCATGGGGCAGCCGCCCCCTTGGCGGGAAGCGCGAGGGGCGGAGCCCGCTCGCACCGTGATCCCACTTTACATACTAGAACAAGCGTGCTATACTTCCTCCATCGCACAGCACAGCAGCAGGCTGATGGGTTGCCCACCGGCGCCCATAGCCGGGAGGGACGAGCCGTATGTTTCAGCGATTAGACGAACTCCAGACTGGCAGCCTGTACATTCTGACGGGCCAGGCCGGCGCCGGTAAATCGCACTTGGCGGCGAGCGCGCGCCGCGGCGGAACGCTCTGGGTGCTCGATACCGAAGGCGCCGCGCAGAACCTGCACGGGAAGCCCGGCATCCACAAGCGTATCCAAGTCGTGCAGACGATCTCGCTGCGCGCGCTGATGCAGGCGATGGAGGAGGTGAAGCGCCAGGGCAAGCCGGGCGACACGGTGCTCCTCGACTCGATCTCGAAGATCTTCCAGGCGATGCGGGCCTACGCCCAGCAGCGAGCCGGCAACGAGACGGATCGCAAGACAAACATCGGCTACGACGAGCACGCCTCGGTGAACCGCAATATGCAGACGGTCTACACCGGCCTGACGGAGCTCAAGCAGGCGGGCTTCCATGTGATCGTGATCGGCCACCTCGGGCGCAAGTACCGGGCGGGCGAGGCCGGGCTCCAGGATGAGGGGCTGCGCGTGCTCGCCGACGAGAATATCGCCTACGAGGCCGACGCGGTGCTGCTGGTGGAGCGCGAGGGCGACGAGCGCACCATCACCCCGATCGTCAAGCCGCCGCGGCCTGCGCACCTCAAGCTGGACAAGCGCTACCCGGCTACGCTCGCTACGCTCTATCCTGATCTTGCCGAGAAGCAGGCGCCCGAGAAGCGCGAGAGCGGGAAGAAGCCGAGCGCCGCGAAGGCGAGCGCGCACAGCGATGCCGATGAGCAGGCCGCCATCGAGCAGGCCACCGCGCCAGCCCAAGCCGAGGCGCAGGACGGAGCGCCCGCCTACAGCGGCCCCCCACGGGACGCGGCCGAGGCCGAGCAGCGCTTCTACGCCCGCTACGGCGATGTGATCGGCGGCCGATCCTGGCAGTCTGTCCAGCGCTACCTGGGCCACCTGCTCCCCCGGCCCACCAGTGTCGAGGAATGGATCGCTGTGGCCGAGGAGGTTCGCGACCGCGCCCGTCACGTGGCAGCGGCGTAACCGCTGGCACAGCGCCTTCCGCTTTTCCCTGGCGAGGCAGCCGGGTGCGCAGGCCAACCACCGAGGTCGGGGAACTGTACTTCCCGCTCCGTGGCAGCTGCGCTCTGCGAGGATGCCTGCGGGATTC
>DAOUGF010000497.1:0-3216 GCA_034429295.1 Chloroflexaceae bacterium | reverse complement strand
TACGACAACAAGTACATCGAGTCGCTCTGGTGGATCTTCCGCCAGCTCTGGGACCGCGGCCTGCTCTTCCGCGACTATAAGGTGACGATGCACTGCCCCCGCTGCGGCACCAGCCTCAGCGACCACGAGGTGGCCCTCGGCGCCCGCGACGATGTGGACGACCCGAGCGTGCACATCAAGTTTCGCCTCACCGGCGAGAGCTACCCCGGCAGCGAATCGTCCCTTGCCCCCTCGCTGAAGGGTGCCTTCATGGTGGCCTGGACGACCACGCCCTGGACGCTGCCAGCTAACGTGGCCCTCGCCGTGCAACACGGCGCCGAGTACGTTGAGGTGGAGCACGAGGGCGAGCGCCTGGTGCTGGCCGCGGCTCTGGCCGAGCAGGTGCTCGGCGAGGGCGTGAAGGTGCTGCGGAGCTTCCGCGGGAACGATCTGGTGGGTCTGCGCTACGAGAAGCTGTTCACCGGCGTGCCCGGCGCCGGCGACGAGCCGGACCTCGATGCGGCCTACCGCGTGGTGGCCGACGAGATCGTCACGCTCGATGACGGCACCGGCGTGGTGCACATCGCTCCCGCTTACGGCGACTTGGAGGTTGGGCGTAAGCACGGTCTGCCCACGCTCTTCTCGGTGGGGCTCGACGGTAACGTGCTGCCCGAGTTCGCCGAGCTTGGCTTCGCCGGCATGTTCTTCAAGGAGGCCGACCCGCACATCACCCGCAACCTGCGGGAGCGCGGCCTGCTGCTGAAGAGCGGGCGCGTGCGTCACTACTATCCCTTCTGCTGGCGCTGCGGCACCCCGCTGCTCTTCTACGCCAAGCGCTCCTGGTACATCAGGACCACGGCCTTCAAGGCCGATCTTGTGGCCAATAACCAGCAGATCCACTGGGTGCCGGAGCACATCCGCGACGGCCGCTTCGGCAACTGGCTGGAGAACAACGTGGATTGGGCGGTGAGCCGCGAGCGCTACTGGGGCACGCCCCTGCCAATCTGGACTAACGCCGACGGCAGCCACATGGAGTGCATCGGCAGCCTGGCGGAGTTGGAGGCGAAGGTGGGCCGCTCGCTCGGCGATCTCGACCTGCACCGGCCCTACGTGGACGAGGTGACCTGGGAGGATCCCGAGCACGGCACGATGCGCCGTATCCCCGATGTGGCCGACGCCTGGTACGACAGCGGCTCGATGCCGGTGGCCCAATGGCATTACCCGTTCGAGAACCAGGAGCTCTTCGAGAGCGCCCACCCGGCCGATTACATCTGCGAGGCAGTTGACCAGACCCGCGGCTGGTTCTACACGCTCCACGCCGTGAGTACGCTGCTCTTCGACCGGCCCGCCTTCAACAATGTGATCTGCCTCGGCCACATACTGGACGAGCAGGGCCTGAAGATGAGCAAGAGCCGGGGCAACGTGGTCGAGCCCCAGGAGGTGATCGACACCTACGGCGTGGACGCGCTGCGTTGGTACCTCTTCGCTGCGGCACCGCCCGGCAACCCGCGGCGCTTCAGCGGGGGGCTGGTGGGCGAGAGCCTGCGCAAGTTCATGCTGACGCTCTGGAACACCTACTCGTTCTTCGTGACCTACGCCTCGCTCGATGGCTGGACGCCGGGCGCGACGGTTGAGCGCGACGCGCTGCAGCCGATCGACCGCTGGGCCCTGGCAAGGCTCAACGGGCTGGTGCGCGAGGTGACGAAGAACTTCGAGGAGTACGAGGTCTACCCGGCGGCACGGGCGATCGAGCAGTTTGTGGACGAGCTCTCGAACTGGTACGTGCGGCGCAACCGGCGGCGCTTCTGGAAGAGCGAGGGCGACGCCGACAAGCAGGCGGCCTACAACACGCTCTACACCTGCCTGCTGACGCTCTCGAAGCTGGTGGCACCCTTCACGCCCTTCGTGGCAGAGGAGATCTATCGCAACCTGACGGGGCAACTGGCTGGCGACGCTAAGCCGGTGGCCGGCGTCGCGGAGAGCGTGCACCTGGCCCGCTGGCCGACGGTGGACGAGTCGCTGCTGGACGAGCGGCTGGTGGCCGATACCGAGGCGCTGCTGACGGCGGTGTCGCTGGGCCGGGCCGCGCGCAAGGGAGCGAATCTGAAGGTGCGGCAGCCGTTGTCGGAGCTATGGGTGCGGGCGAGCAGCCCGGCGGCGACCGAGGGTGTGCGCCGCTTCGAGGCTGAGCTGCGGGACGAGCTGAACGTGAAAGCGGTGCGCTACCTCGACGCAGCGTCGCAGCTTGTGGAGTATCGCTTCAAGCCGAACCTGAGGTTGGTTGGCCGCAAGTACGGCAAGCTGGTGCCAGCGCTCACGGCGGCGCTGAAGGCGCTCGAGGGCGAGGCAGCCCGCGCCGCGGCCCACGCCGTGGAGGCGGGGCAGCCGGTGCGGCTGACGGTGGACGGCACGGAGTTGGAGCTGCTGCCTGAGGAGCTGCTGGTTGAGAGCAGCGCGCCGGAGGGCTACGCGGTGGCCGAGGACAACGGAACCCTGGTGGCGCTCAATACCACCATCACGCCCGAGCTGCGGCTCGAGGGCGCCGCCCGCGACCTGGTGCGCAGCGTGCAGGACGCCCGCAAGAGCGCCGGGCTCGCCATCGCCGACCGCATTGCCCTCTATCTGGAGGCGCCCGGCCAGGCCGAGCTCCTGGAGCAGACCCTGGCCGCATGGGGCGACTACGTGCGGGGCGAGACCCTGGCGACCAGCCTCACAGTGGGCGCAGCGCCGGCCGGGGCCTACACGGAGGAGGTGGCTTTCGGCGACGGGACGGCGACCGTGGGGGTGGTGAAGGCGTAGGGGGCGAGGAAATGGGGCGCGGCCCGGTGATACCGGCGGGCGCTCCCCACTCTGGAGCTGTGTAGAGCCACAGAAAGCCTTCGCCAGGTCCGCAGGGCCGAAGGATTCGCCTAGCGAATGCTTCGGCCCTGTTCTGGCCTGGTGAGTGAAGCGAGCAAGCCTTGGAGGAGATCGAGCGCATGGCCGCGGGCGCCGCGCCCTGGCGCCAGATGATGCTCGGGCAGGCGCGGTGCGAGCGGGAGGGCGCGATGCTGCGGCTAGTGACGGAGGGCGCGACCGTGCGCGCCTACAGCGACGCGCAGATCGACGATTACCAGGGGCGGCTTGCCGGCGGCTTCATCAGGCGACCGCCGCTGCGGCTGCGGCTGCGGGCCCGCTTCTCCCACCCCGAGGGCCAGCTGCTGGGCACGGCGGGCTTCGGTTTCTGGAACTACCCGA
>DAOUGF010000496.1:0-10153 GCA_034429295.1 Chloroflexaceae bacterium | reverse complement strand
CGCGAGCGGCGCATCCGCTACATCACCCCACAGGGCGCCGCGTTGTTGGGCATCAGCGCCGAGCAAGCCATCGGCCGCTTCTGCGGCGATGTGCTTAACCCTCAGGGGCCGGCCGGCGTCCGCCCCTGCGGCGCCCACTGCCCGATCGTCCACGCCCGCTTCCGCAACGGCGCCCGCGCCACCGAGCATCTGCTGCTGCCTGACGGCAGGCGCCGGACGATCGTGATCACCAGCGCCGCGCCGTCCGAGGGGCAGCAGGTGCAGGTGCTGCGCGACGAGACCGAGCAAGAGGCGACCCGCCGCATGCGCGACACGGTGCTCGGCAACATCTCCCACGAGTTCCGCACGCCGCTCTCGGCGCAACTCGCGTCGATCGAGCTGCTGCTCGACCAGCTGCCGAACCTCTCCCAGGAGCAGATCGCCCAACTCATCCGCGCCCAGCAGCGCGGCACCCTGCGCCTAGCCCAGCTGATCGACAACCTCCTGGAGAGCGTGCGGATCGAGGCTGGCCACCAGGCGCTCCGCCGCCAGCCGGTGGCGCTGGACGAGATCGTGGAGGCGGCGCTGGAGCTGATGCGGCCGCTGCTCCAGCAGCGTGAGCAGGCGGTTGTACTCGAACTGCCATACCCGCTCCCGCCCGTGCAAGGCGACGCGCCGCGGCTCACGCAGGTCTTTGTGAACCTGCTCGCCAACGCCAACAAGTTCGCCCCCGAGCGCTCCCCAATCTCGATAGGCGGCGAGGTTCAGCGCGACACGATCACGATCTGGGTGGAGGACCGCGGCCCCGGGCTGCCTGAGGTCGCCCATCGCGCGCTCTTCAGCCGCTTCGTGCGGGCGGCCGCCGAGGAGCCGGAGCAGAGCGGCATCGGCTTGGGACTCGCGATCGTGGAGTCGATCGTGGAGCGTCACGGCGGCCGCGTCCACGCCCGCAACACCGGCACAGGAACCCGCATGTCGGTGGTGCTGCCACGAGAGGTCAGCGATGAAGATCCTGATAGCCGATGACGACGCCGAACTGCGCGGCCTGATCGGCTTCGCTCTGCGCCAGGCGGGCTACCTCGCCGTCGAGGCCGACACGGGGGCCGCCGCGCTCACTGTGTTTGAGCAGGAGCAGCCCGACCTGGTGATCCTCGATGTGAACATGCCGCTGATGAACGGCTTCGATGTCTGCCGCCGCATCCGCGCCGAGGCAGCCACACCGATCATGCTGCTCACGGTGCGCAGCAGCGAGGAAGACCAGGTCCACGGCCTCGACATCGGCGCCGACGACTATCTCACCAAGCCGTTCAGCCCGCGGACGCTGCTGGCGCGAGTGCGGGCGCTGCTGCGCCGCGCCAGCGGCGAGACGCCTGCCCCTATGCGATCCGGCGACATAGCGCTCGATATGGAGCTCCAATCGGTGCGGGTCCGTGCGGGCCCACGGATCCGCCTGACCCAACTGGAGTTTCGGCTGCTCCAGCACTTGCTCGCGAACGCCGGCCACGTTGTCACGGCCGAGCGCCTCACGCTCCACGTGTGGGGCTACCAGGGCAGCGGCGACCGGCAGCTCCTCAAACAGCTCGTCCATCGCCTGCGTCAGAAGGTCGAGGACGATCCGGCTAACCCGCGCTATATCGTGACTGTGCCAGGCATCGGTTATGTGCTCAACAGCAGCCTGCCCGCCGATAACAACGCTGCAGGCGCCGAATGAACCCAAGGCGGCACGTAGCCTGACATGCGAGTCGCGCAGCTATGCCGCCCTGAGGTGTGCCGGAGGGAGCGGGCGGATCAGCCACAGGGCGCAGCGGCGGCCCTCGTCACCGGCCGCTGCGCGACGACGGTGGAGAGCACGATCGCGGTGGACGAGGTGCCGTACGCACGAATCTCGGTGAGCACCACGTCCAGGTGGGCAACGGATTGCACCGCGAGCTTGACCATGTAGCAGTCGTCGCCGGTGGTGCGATAGCACTCCTGCACCTCCGGCATCGTGGCAAGGGCGGTGGAGAGCAGCGCCGCCTCGCGCAGGCTGCTGGGCCGAACACGGGTAAAGGCGATGATCTGCTGCCCTATTCGGCCTGGGTCAACCATCGCCCGATACCCCGTGATCACCCCGAAGTCCTCCAGCCGTCGCACCCGCTCGGCCACCGCGGGGCGCGAGAGGCCCACGGCCTGTCCCAAGGCTGTAAATGATTGCCGTGCGTCCTCTTGGAGCATGGCGAGCAGCTGCCAGTCAAGATCGTCGAGCATCGCCTGCGAACCGTTGGCGTTCATCGTGCGTTGCCTCCAAAACGAAGATAGAAAGGCCGAACGACCGGCGTTAGAACATTGTATCTGCATTCCGTTTTTGCGACAATCATCACGGTGAGCGCAGGCGGTAAGGGCCGCTCGATACCGCTGGGGCAGCGCACCGGCACCGGTACCGGATACTACCTGGACTGCTTCGCAAGGTTAGCACACCGGCACGTCCAAACCGTCCCCAAGCGCCAAGAATGGAGGCGGCGATAGGAGGCGGCCCGTGCCAATATCTACGCAGAGGGTTGCATGACAGTCAAACAGGCCTGGGTTGGGTTCTGGCTCCTCGCGTTGATCTGGGGCTCGTCGTTTCTGTTCATCCGCATCGGGGTCGAGGAGATCCCACCGTTCCAGCTGGTCTTCCTCCGCACGGGCATTGCGGCGCTCGGCTTCCACTTGATGCTCGCGCTGCGGGGAAAGCGCATCCCGCTCGATGGGCGCAGCCTTGGCACGCTGCTCTTCCTCGGGCTGGTCAACACGCTGATCCCGTTCGCGCTGATCACCTGGGGTGAGACGCGCATCGAGAGCGGCCTGGCGAGCGTGCTGCAGGCCACCGCCGCGTTCTTCACGTTGCTGATCGCCCATTTCAGCTTCGCCGACGAGCGGATCACCTGGCGCAAGCTGAGCGGGCTGCTGGTGGGCTTCCTTGGCGTCGTCGTCCTGGCCAGCCGCAGCGCCGGCGCGGGCGGCGCCCAAAGCGATCCGCTGGGGCAGCTGCTGGGGCAGGCGGCGATCATCGGCGCGTCGTTCTGCTACGGCGTGGGTGGCGTGTATGGGCGCAAGGCCATGCAGCAGCGCTTGGAGCCGATGATGGTGGCGGCGGGCACCATGAGCGTGGCAGCCGTCTTCTCCGGCATCATCACCTGGGTCGCGCCGCTCCTCGGCGGGCCGCCCCCCGTGGGCCTTGGGCAACTCGCGCCCACGGTACTTGGCGCTACCCTGGCCCTTGGGCTGGTGAATACCTTCGGCGCCTACCTGCTCTTCTATCCGCTGGTGGTGGTCCTCGGCGCGACCCGCACCTCGATGGTGACCTACGTGATTCCTGCCGTGGGCCTGGCCCTTGGCGCGCTCGTGCTGGGCGAGGCGCTTGACCTGCGGCTCCTGCTCGGCGCGCTCCTGATCCTCGGCGGCATCGCGATCGTCAACCTCAAGCTCGAGCGGGGCATCCGCTGGCCATGGGCGCGGGTGCCGGCGCCGACGGAATAGCGCCGCCGGCGCGGCGGGGCTCTGCGGCTCCTTCCTGCGGGCGTGCGATGGCGCAAAAGCGGGCGCAAGCGCTTCGCGCCACTGCGTTAAGGAGCCCCGCGCCGGGAGCCTCGCCGCCAGACCCTCAAGTCCGGCAGCGTTCCTGGGTGAGGACGGCGGGCGCATGCCAACCACCGAGGTCAGTTGCCTGACAGCTTCGCCGCAGAAGGTCCGGCGCTGACGGCTCGCTGATACTGCTCCTCCCGCTCTCGGCGCCGAGAGGCAGGCAGCGATGGCTCCCTCGGCGCTGGTGGTCGCCGGTTTCGGAGGTTCCAAGGGGCAGCCGTTCCTTTGGCGGGGAACGCGGGGGGCGGAGCCCGCTCGCAACTCCGCCCACCCCAGCTAGTACGTACTGGTAGAGGGCAGCGACCTGCTGCCTGCAGGTCGCTGACACCGAGCGTCGGGGCGTGGGGATGGCCTGCGGCCCTGCGCCATTCGTGCGGCCCACACCGCCGGCGCCGGCTGCGCTACAATACCGGCAGCAATATCTGCGCGACCGAGATGCTCAGTGAAAGGAGCTTCCCATGCGGATCGCCGTCGGGAGCGATGAGCGCACCTATGTGACTGACGCACTCGTGGCCGAGCTCGAGCGCCGCGGCCACGAGCTGATCCTGTTCGGCCCGCTGCGGGGCGACGCCGCGGCCTGGCCGGAGGTGGGCCGAGCGGTCGGCGCCGCTGTGGCCGCTGGGCAGGCGGAGCAGGGCATCGTCTGTTGCTACACCGGCACCGGGGTAAGTATCGCGGCCAACAAGGTGCCGGGCGTACGGGCGGCCCTCTGCCATGACGCCCAAACCGCGGCGGGGGCGCGTACCTGGAACGATGCCAATGTGTTGGCGCTGAGCCTGCGCACCACCACGCCCGAGTTAGCCCGCGAGATCCTCGACGCCTGGTTCGCCACTAGCAGCCCGCCCGAGGAGCAAGCGACGATCGACCTCGTGCGCGCCCTCGACGCCGAGCGAAGCGACGCAACGAGATGAGGCCGGTGCCGCGCACAGCGGCACATGGCGAGCCCGGGAGTGAACGGCGCTGCGTCAACACTACTTCGCCGGCTCTTGGCTCGGGCGCTTACACCGCGCCCGCCGCGCTGGCGCAGCTTTCGCCCCGGCTGTAACAAGGGTGGGCAGGGCGGCGGCTGCTGTAACGGGCAGCTCGCTATCTTCAGAGGGGATGGTGCATCTAGCTAGGCTGGCGCAGTCTCACTACCCTCCACAAAGCCCATTTCTGCTTAGATTAGACCGAAAAGATGCGCTCTAAATGATATGCCATGCTCTCAGTTGTGGCGTTACCCATATAATCAGGCCAGTACAACAACCGTGTACGCCGTTCGTACTCCTTTATTGCGGACATAATGGCACGATTGTCTACGCCCTTGACGCCTGCCCCTTCAAGGGCGTTGCAGTACGCAGTAATGATATCCCCGTGAGCAATGTCTGCACCGTTTGCCTCAGCCCGTTGTATCAAGAACGACAAATCGCTTGGGCCATGGCCAATGCGTACCTCTTGCCAATCTGCCCAAATGAGATGACCTTCCTGATCACGCAGTAGATTGCCGAGATGACAATCCCCATGGCACAAGGTCATCGCTGTGTCCGGACCATATTCTGACACTGTCCTGAGTTGCACTAATGCCGCTTCAATTTCCTGCAGCGTCGATTCGGTCAAGAGTTCACGAAATTGCGGCCGCTGTGCCAATGCCTGCCACCTCTCACGTGCGTGACGCGTATCGTTCGTAAGATCCGGGGGCGTTGGCTTTGCTAACCAGGAGAACTTGACCAACTCCTGTGTGCGACCCCAGTACACCGCATGAAATTGCGCCAATTGTGTGGCAATTTCAGCAAAAACATCTACTCCCAGTTCATTTGCTGGCTGCAGCGGCTCATGCGCGGTGAGGAGAAGCGCGCAGAAGCCCGATTCTTCTATGAGACTTGCCAAAACACGGGGTGTGTGTAAAGGCAGATGGGCTGCAAGTTCTTGGTAGAAGAGGATCTCCCGAGAACCACGAGCACGTATATACGCTTCGCTTTCTGCTTCAATGACCTTCAAAATACACGGTTCAGACAAGCCGTGAACGCGATAGGTCGCTGCTCCGGATAGACCTCCACTCAGTAACTCCAACTGAGCGGCGAAAGCCCCATCAATCCGCGAACGCTGAGTTGTCACTTGGTGGTTCATTCTTTCGAGAATGTAGGTCATCGACGCGACACTGGAGGCGCGCCGGCTCTTCGACGTGTATGGCGAGCTGACTGGCCGAGAGTCAGGCTGGCTGACCGCTTGCCGCTGCTCCATCTACGCCAGCACATGGCGCTGATTGCCATGTACAATCACGACAGGGGCTCTACTGAGGCCGTACGCGCGCTCGTGGTGCCTCCGACAGCCCGAGCCTCAACACTGAGCCATCAGAGCGTGTATTATCTGTCTATCGGACAGATCATACAGACAAGGAACCTCTATGCTCGCTCATTGGATCCAAAATGATTTGCTCATCAACGGTGTACGGCTCCACTACTATCGGACTGGTCATGGAGATAAACCTCCCCTGGTGCTCGTGCATGGTTTTTCGGATAATGGCCTGTGCTGGACACCCGTGGCGCGCGATCTGGAAGCCGAATATGATCTGATCATGCCGGACATGCGCGGCCACGGCCTTTCAGAACGCGTGCAACCGGGCGATACAGTCGATATGGCTGCCGACGTGGCAGGGCTGATCCGCACGTTGGGATTGGCGCGCCCGATTGTGGTCGGGCACTCGATGGGGGCCATGATTACCTACCAGATTGGAGTGCGCTTCCCGGAATTGGCCAGCGCCTTGGTGTTGGAGGATCCTCCCTGGTGGTTATCCCCGCAGGCCCAGTCCCTACCACCCAGCCGGCCTGCTGAGAATCCTGTCGCACAATGGGCCAAAAGCTTGGCCAATCGGACGCTGGAAGAACTGTTGGTGCAATACCGCAAGGAGCATCCCAATTGGCCCGAAGAGTTGCTGCGTCCGATGTGCGAGTCCAAAAAGCAACTCGATCAGACGATTGTCGATATCCTGACAGACAGGATGCACTCCCAGGAAGTACACTGGCTGACAACCATCCAACAGATTGCACACCCCATGTTGCTCTTCGCAGCTAATCCGCAGCTTGGAGGGATAGTAACCCCCGAGGTCGTCGCGAAAGTTCGCGAATTGAACCCCAAGGTACGTATTGTCTCCATCCCGGATGTGGGTCACCTGATCCGGTTTGATCAGTACACCGCGTTCATGGATGCCTTACGGCCGTTCTTAAAACAGGTCAGGACGGGAGCTCATTCGCAGATCCGCTAGATCAGAACGGCCAGGGTATGCCTGATGTATCTTGGTGTTTCAACCTGAGTGTTGTCATGCGAAGGCTGCTTCTCCATCGCACCCCTATGGGCGTGCGTCAGCCTGTTGGTAGGTTGCCGCCCAGGTGTCCAGAAATGAGCGAACAACCGCGACGTAGCGGTCGAACTGTTCACGCCGGATGTTGTGGCCAGCGCCAGGGATATGGGCAACTTGGAGCTGCGGCATCTGCTGCTGCATTGCGGCGGCCATCTCTGGCCGAACGATCGCGCCGCGGTCAAGATCCGCGGTGATCAGGAGCGCTGGGCAGGTAATGCGTGGCAGGAGCTCGGCCCAGGTGATGCCATGGGTAGGATGGAACTGTGCGGCGCGCAGGTTGAACCGAAGCTTCGCATCAGCCCACGGCTCCAGTTCCGCATCTGACCATCCCGACGATGCCCGCATCTCTGCGATCAGCTCATCGCGGGTCTTCGTTTGAAGGCGTGAGAGCCTCGCCAGGAACGGGTTCTGCTCGCCCTCCTGCCGGGGCGGGAAATCCGAAGCCTCCAAAGCCCCGGCATCTTCCAGGATGATCGCGCCGGGCACATCTGGATACAGGCCGGCGAGCGCAAGTGTGATACCGCCGCCCATCGAGTGGCCGATAATAGCTGGCCGTACGAGGCCAAGGCCGGTGATCACGCCCTGCAGGTCGCTGGCCATCTCCGGGAGGGTGTAGCCTGTCTCGGGGGCGTCGGAGAAACCATGGCCACGTGCATCCACCATCACAAGGTCGTAATCGGCCTCAAGCGCTTGCGCGATCGGTGTCCAACATAGCCCTGAGTCGCTGAAGCCGTGCGCGAGCACGACCGGCGGCTTGTTTCCGCCCGTGCGCGTGAAGTGCAAGCGTACGCCGTTGACCACCATAGTCCCTGTGTGCCACGATTCCATGGCATTGCTCCTCGTACAGCTGTTGGTGCATCCCGCGAGCGCGGCTGCTCTGAGCCCGCAGTGCTGAATACTTTCCAGAGGAAGGAGGGCTGATTGCCCCGTGCGTTGGGGACCACCACTATCACAATCGATGACTCTTGCGCTGTGATGAGTTGTGGCGGCAGCCCTTCTTAGCTATAACGAATCGGGCTTGGATCTGATTGGTGGCATACTACTGGACGGGAATCCGCTTGTCAAGAAGCGGCGATACGCTTGTTCTGGATAAGAGGGAGGCTCATCTGTAGCTAGTGTGCAGGGTATGGTAGAGTTCCTTCGAGAGGTGCCGAGGTAGGGTTCTGGAGGATGAGGTGATCGACTTTGCAATCGGTGCGTTGATGGACGAGGCAGCCAGCCTTCAGTGGTTGGAGCACCATCTGTATCCGGCCGGTCTGTGTTGTCCACGCTGTGGCAGTCGAGACCACCGCGTGTTTCGGCCCAAGCAAGCCTTTCCCGGCTACCGCTGCCGGAACTGCGACCGAGCCTTCACCATCCTGACCGGTACCGCCTTTGAAAAGAGCCGCCAGAAGCCGTCCACGCTGGTCTTGTTCCTGGGCGGGGTCGCGCAAGGCGAAACCACGGCTCGCTTGTCTCGCGAACTGAACCTCTCCTACAACCAAGCCCTGATCCTGCGGCATCGCCTGCAAGACAATGCCAACGAAACCGCGCCGCTGAACCTGATGGCAGGCAAGCAATTCGAGGCTGACGAGGTCTACCAGAATGCGGGGGAAAAAAGGTGAGCGCCACAGCCGAGCGGAAGACCCACCGCGGAGGAGGGCCAACAAGCAGCCTGGTCACGGAACCTTTGCCAACGATCGCCCCCCGATCTTCCAAGTGGTGAGCCGAGATACGGGCGAGGTTCGCTTCTGGGGCGAGCTCTTGAAGGACGGGCGCTCATTGCGCTTTGGGCCGCAGTACGAAGAAACCCAGGAGCTACGAAAGCGGCAGCAGAGCGATGCCTTTAAGCAGAAATACGCAGCGCACCGTGGCGGGGTCGAAGCCTACCTCTCGGCACTCATTCGCGGTCAGGGTCTTCGCACCACCCGTCACATCGGCTGTCGCAACAACCATCTGCACGCGCTTTGCGCCGGCGCGGCGGTGAACCTTGCGCGCTGCGCGGCATTTCGCGCCGGCTACCGGCCACAAAAACGGCCCGCTCGCCTGGGGTTGCTCGTGGAGGGCGGAGCGAGCGCGGCGCCGGCGGCGGTATTGGCCGCCTGATGGTGGCGAACCACGGCTTTTGAGCGGCAACACCCTCCGTAGACCTCGTTTCCCGCCCCGAATTTAAGACCAGTGGTGGCGAACTCTCCGCAGGGTGCCGCTGACGTGCTGATTCTTGCCAGTACAGTGCCGGAAAGTGTAAAGCGTTTATCGGGTATAGAACGTCGATTCAGCGCATTAGGAAGCCTCCGTCAGCGCTATCTTCACCCACTCCTGCGGCTGAACGACGGCATCGCCGTGCGTCCCGCCGGGCGCAAGAAGACCATGACGCCGGCCCATCTGGTGCCAGGACAAGGGCGTGGCTGGGTTGGTCAGGCCGACGTCTTTGGCGAAGAGGCTCGGCAGACGGGGACGCTGCTCATCATCTGGGGGGTGGGGCACAAGGAACGCTGGGTGCTGCTGACCGACCTGAGCCCGCGAGCGGTTCAGCACAGCTGGTATGGGCTGAGGATGTGGATCGAGCTGGGGTTCAGGGCTTTGAAAAGTGTAGGCTGGCAGTGGCAGAAAACGCGGCGGTCCGACCCAGCTCGGGTGGCGCGACACTGGCTAGTGCTGGCCGTGGCGACGTTGTAGGTGTTGAGCTGTGGGACGCGAGAAGAGGACGCAGAGGTGTTGGAAACCACCCCCGACCGCATTCGGGTTCCGCCCACGTTGCCAGTACCGGCTGGACGAGGTCTGGTGAGCTTGTTTACCCGTGGGCTGAGCGCTGCACGCCGGCAACTCGGTCACGGACGCATTTGGCGCCGGCTCTGGCTGCGCCCCAGCGAACTGCCTGGCCCCTATCCCGGTGTCAAAATGACGGTGCATCGCAATCCGAAGTCGGATATCCTCCCTGGCCGTTACGTACCCCAGTAAGGCCCCTGGAGGAGGGCCACCGAATAGAGACGGTGCAGCGCCGTCTCGGGCACTTGGACATTCGGACGACGATGGGCTACACCGAGGTGAGCGACGCCCGGTTACGCGCCGAGTTGGAGGGCGGCCCGCGGCGCTAAGCGGCGTGTATCCAGCTGAGGTCGGATGGCTTCAGGACGCTCTGCCCCCGGTTTGGAATGGTCTCCGGGCGATGGGCCGGTGTATCGGGCAGGTTGGTACACCGGCCCGTCGGCCACAACCTCGGGGAAAAGCGCCAAGGCGAGCGGCAAGGGCGAC